>DATJGQ010001089.1:0-2280 GCA_035494815.1 Gemmataceae bacterium | reverse complement strand
GCAAACCCCGAAAGTGCAACGGCCAGCCCAGCCGTCCACAGCAGTCCTGCGTCACGCTTCGCCGGCTCCGGCTTCGCGCGCTTTCCGCGGGCGACGGGAACATCGGTGATGGCCGCCGCCGGCGCAAGCGTCATGCGGCTCGCGTTGGCCACCACAGTCGCGGCGATCAGATTGAGCGCGACGCCGACCCATATCGTGCCTCGAAGTCCAATCGCCGGGAGCAACACGAAGCCGGCGAGCACGGCACCCAGCGCGGCCCCAATCGTGTTGACGGTGTATAGATTTCCTGCGTCGGATGCGGCGCGAGCCGCCGTCGGCACAAACAGGCGAGAGGCGATCGGAAAGGTTGCACCCATGGCCGCCGTTGGGAGCGCAAGCAGGATCAGGCTCAGCGCCAGTCGCAATACAGGGAATGTAATGCCGGGATTACCGTCCGCATACGCGCCGGCAAGCAACGGCTGGACAACGGTGAGCTCGAGCGGGAGCAGGATCGCGAGCACGGCGATAGCGATCTCGATCGCTGCGTAGACGAGAAGCGCGCTCCGTATCGAAAGCCGCCCGCCGAAGTGGCCGCCCACGGCAGATCCAACAGCGAGCCCGCCCATGAAGGCCGCGAGCACCGTGCTGGCCGCTGCGATGCCGTGTCCGATGTGCAGCGTCAGCAGCCGCAGCCATGTGACTTCGTAGATCAGAGCGGCGGCGCCGGACGCGCCGTAGACAAGCAGAAAGAGCCGCCTGCTAATAGGCGCCGGCTCCATTCGGAACGATCGACGCCGGCCAAAACGGCTCGCTCTGCGGCATGTTCACAAGGAGGTAGCCGAACTTGCTCGAAATGGGATCGAAGAAGTGCACGGTGTTGCGGAACACAAACACGATGTCTCCCGGGCCGACCGTGGACACGGTGCCGCCCACGACACCGGTCCCCATCACGCCCCGGTTGTCCCAATGCGCGCCCGTGATAAAGCCGTCCATGGTTACCCTGGCGGTTCCATGCACCACAAAAGAGATGTGCTCGTCGCGTTCATGGTTTTCCCATGGGCCCGGCGCGCCGCCTTGCTGCCAATCACCACCCTTCGCGCGGTCGAAGATGATGCGATTGATACCTGGCGGCATACCGACCGTGCCGGCAGTGCCCGCGTTGTACCACTGGTCTATTTGAGCTTTGGTCGTCAGTGGCGACAGCGGCGTTTGTGGCGTGGCGGAGTTGCCGGTGGCGCCAGGGCCAGGGCGTTGCAATGCAAATCTTCTGAGCGCGACGTACTCGAAGCGGCCCGAGACGGGCATGATCTGATACGCCATGCCGCGGGGGACGCTCAGGATATCCCCTTCGCCGAGATCGTACGTCGTACCTGGCGGCGTCACTCCCACCTGCAACGAGAAGGGCGCGAGGCCGACTTTGGCCGAGCCGCGGTACACAAACCACAGCTCGTCGGCCTCGACGTGAAGCTTCCAGGGAAGCTTCGTCGTGTTGCTGCACGCACGCAGGGTCAGGGCCGCGTTGTTTTTTACAAAGAGGTCCTGTGAGTCCTGGACCTGCGCCAACGCCGCGAGCACGTCGGCTTTCTTCATTACGTGGTCGAACAAGTTCGTCTTCGGTCCGGGCGACACCGTCACCGTGTCGGGGAACTTCGCGGCAGTCTGGGCGCCGATGCGACTGGCCGGCAACCCAGATACCTCGAGAGCGACGACAAACCCGCTAACGAGCTTGCACCAGCGTGAACCGGTCATGTGGTCTACTGCGCCCCTCGTCCTCGACCTGGAGTCGGCGGCGGCGCCGGGAATCCTGATTGGGAAGACGGCATCCCCACAAGAAAGTAGCCGACCTTGCCCGTGCCCGGGTCGACGAAGTGCACCTGATTCCTCGGGATGAACACGATGTCGCCAGGCCCGATGGTGTACTCGCTGCCGTCGAGGACTCCCGTTCCGCGGATCTGGCCTGGCCCGGTCACCGTGGGGTTAATCAAGCGCCCATCGTAGATAGCCTTCGCCGAGCCATAGCGAACAAAGTAGATTTGGTCGGACGCTTCGTGCGATTCGTACGGACCAATCGCGCCGTTGTAGATGATCTGGTTGACGCTTCCCCCACTCGGGAACCGCAGCGGCGCCGACTTGGTCTGAGTCGCAAACGTCTGATCGGTCTGTGCCTTGCTGGCGAAATAGGACGTGGGCTCGGGCCCAGCTGCGCCACCCTCGCCTTGTCCGGCGCCAGCTCCTCGACCTGCCTGTCGCGGGGTAAAGATGCGCAGCGCCACGTACTCAAAGCGAGACGAGGGATCAATG
>DATJGQ010001088.1:0-2981 GCA_035494815.1 Gemmataceae bacterium | reverse complement strand
CATGAGCACTTCCGGGGTGTCCTGCAAGGTCGGGTCGTTGACGGCGGCGGCCTTCTTCAGCTCGGCGAAAGCGTCGTCGGGCTTGTCCTGGAAGAAGAGCGCCTGGGCCAGTCGCACGCGGAGCTTGACGTCCTTCGGTTGCGCTTCGAGCAGCGCCGTCAAGTGCGTCGCGGCCACGGGCCAGTGCTTGCGGAATTCCGCGACCGCGGAGAGATAGTTGTGCGCGTCGTTTTTGAAGTCCCGTTTCTGCTTGGCGCTCCAGCGGTCGGACTGCGCCAGGGCCAGCGCCTTCTCGCAGTTCAGCACGGCGTCGGAGTACCGGCCGTCCTGCAGGTCGATCTCGGCGTTCTGCAAGTAGATGATCGGATGGTCCGGGTTCTCGGCGGCCGCCTGTTCCAGATGAGCGCGGGCCAGCGCGCCCATGTTGCGGACCTGGGAGAGCATCTTGGCGAGCATGAACCGGGCCGGCCACATGTCCGCGTCTTTCTTGGTGGCCTCCACGAGAAACTCATAAGCCTTATCGATTTGCCCCTTCTGGAGCGCGGCTTTGGCCTTTTCCACCTCCTCGATCTTGACGGTCTGCTGGCCTGTCGATGGCACGGTGTCGGCGGGCGCACACGTGCACAGGACCACGAGGAGGCCCGTGGCGGCTAAGGGTCGGCCGGAAACAACACAGGCGGGACGAATCATGGATCACCTCAGGGCGAAAAAATATTGCCGCACCGCACACGCCGGGGTGGGGTTAGGCGGGTCGAATCGATATTATCGGCGCGCGGAGCGGATGCGCCAAGGGATCGGGGCCGAAGAAACCGGGGAGCTGGCGGAACGATTCGGCAATCTATGCTCTATATTTTGGCAATCACGGATCAGATTAGGTTGACGACTGCGCGCCCGGGCGGGTATGGGGGAGACCAGCCGGTCGGGCCGGTTCTGGCAATTTCGCTTGTCGGACGGACCGGACCTGTGGATACTAGGGCGACGCTCAATAGATTCGTGGGGTTGGCGCCCAACCGGCTCAGAGATTGGGTCTGCCGCGCGGCCGTATTGGGTCGGCCAATGATGGTCCGACCGCGCCCTCCGGCCGGCAGGAGTGGCCGGATGTCCGTCGATGGCAACATGTCCGTGGATACCCGACAATTCCGGGAACTCATCAGCGCCGTCCTTCGCGGCGACCCCGCCGCCACCGAGCAGTTCTGCCGCGAATACCAGTCGCACATCATCCGGATTATCCGGCGGCGGCTGATGCGCCGATTGCGGACCCAGTACGACTCGATCGACATCGCCCAGGACGTTTGGAAGTCATTTTTCGCCGACCCGCCCCACCATCTGCGGTTCAAAGGACCGGCCGCCGTTCTCCACTATTTGGAGGAGATGGCCCGCCGAAAAGTCGTCCGGGCACATCGCCAGCGGACGCGCGCAAGAAACGACGTCCACCTCGAGGAGCCGTTGCCGCAACCGTCGGCCGCCTCGTCGAGCGCCGGCCTTCCGGCGCCCGGTCCGACGCCCAGTGAAGTCGTCAGCGGACAAGAACAGTGGCAGCAGATGGTCCGCCGCCAGTCCCCGCGCCAACAGCGCTTGCTGAACATGCTGCTCGACGGTTTGACCCAGGATGAGATCGCCCGCCGTCTGAGGACCGACGTCAAGACCGTTCAACGCCTGATCCGGCGATTGGACCGGAGACCGCTCGCATGATGAATCTGGCCCCCGCCGCCGACAACCTCGTCGCCTCCCCCGACCCGCTCGTGGCGTCCCCCGAGCTGACCGCCACGGCCGTGTTGCCGACGCCGTTCGGTTCCGGCCGGCCGATGTCGGCGGTGGAGCGGTCGAAGCTGCTCGACCGGGTTTACGACGAGTTCTGCGACCTCAAGGCCGCGGGCGTGGACGTGGACCCCGAGGAGTTCTGTGCCCGCTATCCGGACCTGCAGGTTTCGCTCCGCAAGCTGTTCCTGGCGCACAACGAGGTGTCCGACGACCTGGAATCCGTCCGGCAGGCGGCGCGGGGCTGGCCCCAGCCCGGCCAGGATTTTCTCAACTACTCTCTGCTCAGCGAACTCGGCCGCGGCACGATCGCGCGGGTCTTCCTGGCCCGCGAGCTCAACCTCGGCGGCCGGCTGGTCGCGGTGAAGCTGACACTGCACGACACGAACGAACCCGCGACGCTCGGCAAGCTGCAGCACCCCGGCGTCGTCCCGGTGTATTCGGCGCGGTACGACGTCGCGAGCGGGTTTACGATCGTGGTGATGCCGTTTCTGGGCGGCTGCACCTTCTGCCACGTCCTGGACTATCTGCGGGTGTTGCCGCGACGGCCGGATCGGGCGTCGGTCCTGCTCGACGCCGCCCGCGACGACCGTTGGTCGGCCGACGGCGGCCCCCTGCCCGACGCGATGCTCCGCCGCGGCGGGTACCTCGAAGGCGTGTTGCACATCGGCGCCGCGATGGCCGACGCCCTCGCATCCGTTCACGGCCAGGGCTTTCTGCACCGGGATCTCAAGCCGTCAAATGTGCTCCTGACGCCGTACGGCCGGCCGGTTCTCCTCGACTTTAACCTCGCGCACAACCAGGAAGTCGCCGACTACCGCCTGTGCGGGACGCTGCCGTACATGCCGCCGGAGCAGTTGTCCGCGACCGTCGCCGGCCGACGGCCGCCGGAGCCGCCCGACGCACGCCGCGACCTGTTCGGGCTCGGGGTGATGCTCTATGAGCTGGTCGCCGGGGTGCACCCGTTCGGCCCGGTCCCGCTGCGGCTCAAATCTCCCGAGATCCGCGAATACCTGCTCGAGCAACAGCAGCGCGGCCCGAAGCCGATGCGGAAAATCGACCCGACGATCGACCCGGAGTTGGACCGGCTATTGGCCCGGTGCCTGGCGTGGGAGCCGGACGTCCGACCGGCGTCGGCGGCGGAGTTCGCCGCGGAACTGCGGCGCCTGCTTTCGCCGACGCGACGCCTCCGCCGATGGGCCGAGCGGCACGCGCAGGCGCTT
>DATJGQ010001087.1:0-2525 GCA_035494815.1 Gemmataceae bacterium | reverse complement strand
TTCACCGGTTCCTTGAAGCGGTAGACACTTTGCCAGTTGAAGTCGTAATCGGGCACCGACAGCAACGTCTCCGTCCGGCCGTCGGGGTAGGTCGCGACGTACTTGGCGCTCACGCCGCGGAGGTGCATGTGCGGCATGAAGCCCAGGATCAGCGAGTTGTCGCGGAAGGTGTAGGTCATCCGCCCTTCCTGGTTCGCGGCCCCCGGCGGGATGCGGACGAACATGTTGGCGAGGACGTTCGTTTCGACGGGTCGCTCGGGCGGCTTCTTGGCGAAGATGATGCCGACCGACGATCGGTCGGTCTGCGGCGTGCCGGTCGGCGTGTAATGGACTTCGAAGACGAGCTTCGACCCGGCGGGGATGAGCTTGGCCGTGCCGGGGGAGTAGATCAGTGGCATGTCGCCGGGGGCCCAGCCGGCGAGGGTGTGGGCCGTACCGTCGCGGTCGTAGAGCGGCTGACCCGGCGACTGCGTGTAGACGAGGATGTGATGCACGACCGCCCGGTTGCCGGGGCGACACTCGGCGGCCTGCACCCACACGTCTTCTTTGAATCCGGGGTCCACCGTGAACCGCTGGTAGTCGAGGACCTTCTGCGTCGCGGCGGCCGGCACCTGGAAGGCCTCCGGCATTTGATAGACGGTCTCCGGCGTGCCGATTTTCCAGCCGATCGTGAATTGTCTCGGCGGCGGCAGGTCCTTGTCGTCGCCTTTCGGACAGCCGGCCGCGACCCATGACAGTAACGTATCGGACTCCGTCCGCGCCAGTCGGCGGTCATTGTCGAACGACCCGTGCCGCGGGTCGGCGTACCACGGCGGCATGCGTTCTTCCTGGATGACCTCCTTGATGGTTTCCGCCCAGCCGCGGGCGGATTCATAACTCATGAGCGCGAACGGCCCGATCTCGCCCGGGCGGTGACACTCCTGACAGTGGGCCTGCAGGATCGGCGCGACGTGTTTGGTGTACGTGACGCCCTCGACTCGTGCCGCCGGCGCTCGGCCGGTCACGCAGCCGGCGACGTCCGTCGCCGGCGTCGTCACCGACTTGCCCGCGAGAACTTCGTCGAGCGCTTCTTTGAGGTTTTGCCGCGTCGGCTTCGCCTTCATGACGCCGACGCCGTACTGGTCGTCGATCCGTCCGCGGTACCGGATCACGCGGCCGGCGTCGAGCACGAACGCCTCCGGCGTCCGCCGCGCCCCGAAAGCGTCGGCCGCCGCATGGTCAAAGTCCTTGAGCACGGGAAACGGCACGGCCCGCTCCTGGGCGTGCGCCGAGACGAGCGTAAACGTGTCCTGGCTGTTCGAGTTGATCGCCAGGAACTGCACGCCTTTCGCGGCGTAGTCCTTGTGCAACTCGATTAGCGTCGGAACGTAGAGGTTTGCGATCGGGCATTCCGTGCCGACGAAAACGACGACGAACGCCTTCGCATCTTTGAACCCGGCGAGCGATCGCGGCCGGCGGTGGATGTCGGGCAGGGTCAGGTTTGGAACTGCTGCCCCGGCGGCGGGCGCCATTCCCTTGAGCTTCGTCACAAGGAAGTCGCGAATGCCCCCGTAGTTCGCACTCTTGTGCCCGGGCCAGGCAACGACACACTCGACGCCGACCTCCTTCATCTTCTTTTCCAATTCGATGCCGTAGACGGCGGAATGCGTCGGGTCGCGCTGCTCCTCGCCGGCCACGGGCGGCTTGTCCTGAGCAGGGTAGTCGAGAAAGACGGGCGGGTCGTCCTTGGTGACGAGTTCGATCGGCGAGTATTCGCGGATCCACGGCAGAATCTTGTCGCGGTTTTCCAGGGCCAACCGAAACTCTTCGCGCCGCGCGCGACCGTCGGCCGCAAAGCCGAACGCGTGGCCCGCGTAAGTCGCGTTCGGCATCCATTCCCGAATCTGCTTCGGGTCGAGCGACGTTTGTGCGCCGTTGACCGCCGCGCAGGTCAGTCGCGTCGATTCGCGGGCGATCGGGTCGCTCGACTTCGGGTCGGCGAGGTCGTCGTGGAACGCCAGCCACAGCGACGTGCACGCGCCCGCCGAACCGCCGGTCGAGCCGACTCTCGTCTTGTCAATGTTCCACTCCTTCGCCTTCGACCGCAGCGTCTGCAAAGCGCGGGCGGCGTCATGGAGAGGCGCCTTGACGGGCGGCTCGACCTTCTCCTCCATGCCGTGCTTGATGAAGCGATAGTTGAGCGCCGCGACCGAGATGCCGGCGTCCAGGTACGACTTGACCGCGGCCGCGCTGGTGCCGGACTTGTCGCCGTTCACCCAGCCGCCGCCGTGGATGATCAGGACCAACGGCGTCGGCGCGTCGGACTTCGCCTGCCAGAAATCGAACTTGTTGCGGGGGTGCGGGCCGTAGCTGTAATCGGCCGCGGTCGGCGGGATGACTTCGGCGGTCGGCCGGGCCTTCGCTTTTTGTGCCTTCTTTTCCTGTGGCTCGGCCTTTTGTTTGGGCTCCTGCGCGACCGCGACGCCGCCAACCAGCGCAATGACAAATAAGTAACGGTACATGGCCGGTGTCTCCCGTGAACGCGG
>DATJGQ010001086.1:0-8693 GCA_035494815.1 Gemmataceae bacterium | reverse complement strand
TGCCGTCCTTGTCGAGGAATCTGGCGTCGTCGGCCACTTTGACCGAGCGGTCCTGCCCTCCGGCGTGGACGTGAAGGACGCTCTTGTCGGCATCCACTTTTTTGATGGTGCCCGGGACTTCAAATGCAAGAAGGCCCCCGGCGAACAGTACCAGGCCAAATGCCGCTGAGAGTATTCGCCGCATGGTCTGACTCCCCGCATGAAAAGCCGCTTGCGGCTATGCGAGCCGGTCACTCCGCCAGCTCCAGGACGATCGACTTCATCACCGGCTTACTCGCGCACGTGATCGTGTACGTCTCTCGCGGCTGCCGCGCGACGTGCACGTCCTGCTTCGGCTGCCCGTTCTCGTCCCATAGATAGGTCACTTTCACCGGCCGGAACCCGCCGTGGGGCTCGCGATAGTCGGCGTCGATGCGGAAGTTCACAAGCCCGGTCGCGTTGCGGTTGGTTCCGGCATAGCGAACGAGCGCCTCGCGCTTCCCGGCCGGTACGTCGGCGAAGTCCACATACTTGCAATCACCGGCCGTCGGCCCCGCCGCCCGATCGACCGTTTTCCAACCGCGGCCGCCGTCGAACGACACCTGATAATCGATGCCGTCCTTCGGGTCCCGCGCCCGGTACTGGGCGCCAAACCGCAGCCGCACCAGATCGGCGGGCGTGGTGACCGGGAAGGTGATTGTCCCTTCGCCCCCGGGCGCGATGAACAGGTTCTTCTCAAACCCGCTCATCTGCGGGTGGAAGTCGGTGTAGACGAGTTGCTTGTTCTTTCGGCCGAGGTCGATCGCCCCTTCGATCGTCACGGTCGCTTCCGGCGGCCCGGCCTCAAACGTAATCGTGTTCGTTCCCGTGTCGAGCGCGGGCAATGCGCGCTGCGAATGCTGGATGTCATGGGCGATCCCGAGCCGGTCCAACCCGGTGCCTTTCCCGCGAAACTCGAACTTCAACCGATAATCGTAGCGCCGCTGCACCAGCGAACTCAGGTCGAACTCCTTTTGTCCGCTGACGTTCATGTTGGCAATCTCTTTCCAGTCGCGCCCGTTGTTGTCGGAATAGGAGATCGCCATCGCGCCGCCGTCGCGGATCTTCGCGTCGAGCGACATCCGCCAAGTCAGATAGACGTAGCTCGACGGTACGCGCAGGATCAGGACGCCCGGCCGCGACGCGTCCTTGACACGCACCGCCTGGTCTTCGAGGTTCTCCGCGGTGAGCGCCGCCGACCGAAATGAGCCGCCAGCCAGCGGCACGTCGTACTCCAGTTTGCCGTTGCCGACGCGGCCGGGAGCCAGGTCGCCGAACTGCGGCGTGTAAACGAGCGCGCGGGCACCCGTCTTCATCGCCACACACCGGGGACCAGAGCCGTCGCCGCCGACGTGCAGTCCGACGTTCGACCAGTTGCGCGTCAGCCGCATGCCGGGCCGCAGAGAGTTGTTGACGCGGTATCCCTGCGAGTAGCCGTATTCCGTGAGGTACGCCGTGCGACTTCCGCCGGTGGTGCCGTCGTACTCCTGCATGGTCGAGTACCAGCCGTGCGTCTTGGCCGGCCACCAGCCGCGGGCGTCGTAAAAGGGGCAGCGCGACAAGAGCTCCGGCCCGCGCTTCCAACCGGTCCCGCCGTCCGCAAAGTTGAATTCGCGCAGCTTCTTGTCATTGCCCTGGTAGCCGGGATTCTTCTCGTGCCAGTTCTTCACCGCGGCAATGATCTCCTCGACGCCGGCGATCGTGCCGTCGGCCTTCGGGAAATAGTTGATCAGCGACGCGTCGAACATGTGCCAGGCGCCGTCGTAGTACACCTCGGGCACGCTGTGGGCATTGATCGCCCAGCCACGGGCTTTGAGGCCGGCGTAGCGGGCCAGCGCCTCCACCTCCGCCGATGCGACGCTGCAGAACGAGTAGCCGTAGACGTTGAACATCTTGATCGGGTCCTGCACGACGCCTTCGTTCTGCAGGTACTCGCACGGCGGGTTGTCCTGGTGCTGGAACATGACGACGGACCGCCACACCGCGAGCGCCTTCTCCCGATCGCTCATTCCCGGCTTGAGGAACGACTGTTTCCACGCCTCCATGCTGGAGACGTCGGGTACTTTGTCGGAGAGCACTTTGACGTTGCAGACGACGCCGGCGGAGGCGCTATCCGGGCGTTGAGTATCCGCGGCGTGCCCGGTCGACGCGAAAAGTAAGCCGACAACTGCCGCACTCGCGAGCCGAACGGACATGGTTCAGTTACCTCTATTCCCGGCAGCGAGTCCGACGGGTTCGGATATCGCCGGCCACGCGAGCGGCGAGACCGGCAGCCGGCCGATGCGGTCGTAATCGATCTTGCCCGTCAGTTCCTTGAAAACGTGGTCGACGTTGTCCTTAATGGCCGACGCCTCCTTGCCGGTCCATTCTTTGTACCACGGCATGGTGATCGCCCGCGTGATTTCCTCGACCGGCTTGCCCGCGTCAATTCCCTTCTTCACCTGTTCGCGGAGTTCCTGGAAATAGCGCTTTTGCCGGGCGAACAGGTCTTTGCCGGCGAGCGGGCCGTGGCCCGGGCAGACGAGTTTGACGTCGAACTGCTCCATCTTGTCGAGACACCTGATCCACGACGCGGAGTTCGAGTGGCCCATGAAGTTGAAGGCGCCGTTCACGCAGGCGTCGCCGGTGCAGAGGATCTTGTGCTTGGGGAGATACGCCACCGCGTCGCCGGCCGTGTGTGCGTGCCCGAGGTAGCGGAACTCGACCCGCTGCGTGCCGTCGTCGAGGATCTGTTCGTCGTCGAACGGCATGTCCACGACTTTCAGCTCACTGCCGGCGACGTCTTTGCGTCCCTTGGCGGCGTCGGCCCAGGCTTTGGGGCCGTTCACGCGCAACAGCCGCGCGCAATTCGTCTGCCCGACAATCTTCGCCCCGGCACCCGACCAGACCGCGTTGCCGTACGCGTGGTCGCCGTGGTGGTGCGTGTCGAGGACGTAGCGGACCGGCTTATCGGTGGTCTTCTTGATCGCGGCCAGCACGTCGCCGGCCTCCTTCGGGAAGTTGGCGTCGATGACGACGACGTAGTCCTTGAACACAACCCAGGTGTTATTGCACCCGCCGAAGACAACGCTCGGGTCGGTCGCGCTGATGGCCGAATAGCGAAAGAAAACGCCCGGCGCGACCTGGCGGACGTCGTTGAACTTCATCGCCGGCGGCCCGTCGCCGGGCTGGCCCAGGGCGGTTAATAGGAAGACGCCGATCGATAATAACCCAATCGCGACCTTGGCGAGCGTGCGCATCAGCGAGTCTCCCGGGCGGGCGTGAGGGCTCCAGCGTAGCGCCGCGACGGCGCGAATGCAAGGCGCCAGCGTTGCCGGGCGGCCCGCGGCCTTCAAGAATGACCCCATGCAACTCGTCAACCTCGGCCAAACCGGAACTCAAGTCTCTCGCCTGTGCCTCGGGTGCATGACCTACGGCACGCCCAAATGGCGGCCCTGGGTGCTCGACGAAGAAGCCAGCCGGCCGTTCTACCGCCGGGCCTGGGAGGCGGGCATCAACTTCTTCGACACCGCCGACATGTACTCCGACGGCGTTAGCGAAGAGGTCCTCGGCCGGGCGATCCGCGATCTGGCCATGCCGCGCGAGCAAATCGTCGTGGCGACCAAGCTGTTTCAGCCGATGGGTAAATCCGCCAACGAGCGCGGCCTCTCTCGCAAGCATGTTCGTCACTCAATCGACAACAGCCTCAAACGCTTGCAGCTCGATTACGTGGACCTCTACCAGATCCACCGCTTCGACCGGACGACGCCGATGGAGGAGACGATCGAGGCGCTCGATGCCGTCGTCCGCGCGGGCAAGGCGCTCTACATCGGCGCCTCGTCCATGTACGCCTGGCAGATGGCGAAGATGCTGCACACGTCCGACCGGCTCGGGCTGGCCCGGTTCGTGACCATGCAGAACCACTACAACCTCGTGTATCGCGAGGAGGAGCGGGAGATGAACCCGCTTTGCCTCGCCGAAGGCGTCGGCCTGATCCCGTGGAGCCCGCTCGCGCGCGGCTTCCTCGCCGGGAACCGACGCAAGGAGGATTACGGCGAAACCAGCCGCGCCAAGACCGACGACTTCGCCCACAAGATGTACTACGCCGACAGCGATTTCGCGATCGTCGACCGCGTCGGCCAGATCGCCAAGAAACGCGGCGTCTCGAACGCCCAGGTGGCGCTGGCATGGCTGTTGCACAAGCCCGGCGTGACCGCCCCGATCATCGGCGCGTCGAAGCCGCACCACCTCGACGACGCCCTCGCCGCTTTGAACCTGAAACTCGACAACTCGGAAATTAAGGCACTCGAAGAGCCCTATCAGCCACACCCGATTCTCGGCCACCACTGACGCCCGAGGAGTTTACACCCATGCGACTCGTCCGAATCTTCGCCGTCCTCGCCCTTGGCCTCTTGGCGGTCGCCTCGTTCGCCGCGGAACCGTCGAAAGGCGGTTTCCCGCTCAAGAACGGCGATATCTGGGTCATGGCCGGCGACAGCATCACCGCCCAGCACCTGCACTCCAACTATTTCGAAGCATTCTGCTACGCCCGCTACCCGAAATTGAAATTCGCCTTCCGCAACTCCGGCGTCGGCGGGCACACCATCCCGACCACCCTCGCCCGCTTCGACTACGACATCGCGGCCTGGAAGCCGACGGTCGTCTCGGTCGAACTCGGCATGAACGACGCCGGCAACACGCCGACCGAGCGGTTCATCGCCAACATGGGCACGATGGTCGGCCGCATCCGCGGCATCAACGCCCGGCCGGTGATCCTCTCCGCCAGCCCGGTCAACGACGGCAGCACAATGACCGATTTGAAGCAGCGGAACAAACGGCTCGAGGAATACGCCACGGCCCTCAAGGAGTTCTGCGAGAAGGAGCAAATCCCCTACGCGGATCAGTTCCACGGCCTGGTCAACGTCTGGGGCAAGAACAAAGTCTACGAGAGCATCGCCGCCATCAAGCCGCTCGCCGCGGACGAGTCGCTTGCGGGCGTCGAGCACCTGCGCGCGTTTCTGGCGGCCCAGGAAAAGGTCCCGGTCACGTCCGTTTCGCTGCAGGGCGACCCGGTCCACCCCGGCCCGCCCGGCCAGTTGATGATGGCGGCTGCGCTGCTCAAGGATCTCGGGGCCGAAGCGTTCGTCAGCAGCGTCACCGTCGACGCGGCCGGCAAGCTGGTGGAAGCAAAGGGTTGCTCGGTGACGGAAATCAAGTCGGCCCCCGGCGGCGGGGTGTCGTTCGACCGGCTCGACGAGTGCCTGCCGTTCCCCATCCCGGACAACGCGCGGACGGTCGTCCCGATCGCGCCGGACGTCCTCGCCCTGAGCCGGTACACGTTGAAAGTCACAGGCCTGAAGGCCGGCGACTACCGGGTGATCATCAACCAGGTGCCCAGCAGCCGGGTGTCGGCGGCGGACCTCGCCGCAGGCGTGAACCTGACCGCGTTGCCGCCGGACATCCAGCACATGACCGCTAGCCCGATCGTCGTCCAGTCGCGGGCGATTCTGGCGGCTGTGGACGCGAAGGAGCAGATTGTCGGCGCCTGGCGACAGCTTTCCCGGAGGGCGCACGCGTCCGACGCCGCGCCGGAACTCAAGGAGCAGCTCGCGGAGTTAACCCGCAAGGTCGAGGATGCCGACGCGAAGATCCGCGAGGCGGCCAAGCCGCAGAAACTGCGGTTCGAAATCTCGACGGTCCCGTGATTCACACCCACGCCGGTTCCCACTTGCGGTAGGACTTCCGCAAGAGCCCCTCGGCCGTGGGCGAATTCGTCACTCTCATGGCGGTCGCGTCCCAGGTCAGCGTCTGACCGGGGACGCGGATCGCCACGGTGCCGAGCAGCACCGTCTCCGTCAGCGGCCCCGAGTAGTCGAAGTTCGACGTCGCCTTCCCTTCGCCGCGGCAGGCGTCGGCCCAGCCAGTGTAGTGGCTGACCGAGGGCAGCTTTTCGATGTGATAGTCCTGGAACTTTTCTTCCGGCAACAACCGCGGCGCTCCGACATGCGGCAGCAGCATTGAGCCTTTCTCGCCGATGAACAGCGAGCCCGATTGCGGCAGCTTCACGCTCTCGGCCACGCCGAGCCGATCGCGCGGGGGCATCTTACCATTGCCGTCATGCCATGTGACCTTCAGCGTCTTGCCGGCCGTGCGTGCCGTGCCCGGGAAGTCGTATTCGACCATCGACCACTTGTACCAGACCTCGCGGTTGAGCGGCGACGACTCGGCCCGGATGGATGTAGGTGCCGTCAATCCGATCGCCATGAACACCGGGTCGAGAATGTGACAGCCGAAGTCGCCGAGCTGGCCGTTGGAGAAGTCCTGCCACGCCCGCCAGTTCCAAGGGTGATAGATTCCTTTTTTGAAGGGCCGCTCCGGCGCGACGCCGAGCCAATTGTCCCAGTTGAAGTTCGCCGGAATCGGATCGGAACCCGGCGGGCGGTCATCGACGGTCAGCCAGCGCATCGTGCCGGCCTGCCACGAGTGGACCTCCTTGACCTTGCCGATCGTACCGTCGTGGACGAGCTTCACGGCGGTGCGATAGGCGGTATCCGACTGAATCTGATTGCCCATCTGAGTGACGACGCCGTACTTCTTTGCCGCCTGCCGCATCTGCCGGGCTTCGAAGACGGTGTGCGTGAGCGGCTTCTGGCAGTGGACGTGCTTGCCGAGCTGCATCATCGGCATGGCGATTGGCGCGTGCATGTGGTCCGGCGTCGAGACGGTGACCGCGTCGAACTCCTTCGGGCGATCGAGGAGTCGTCGCCAATCGCTGAACCGCTGGGCCGACGGGTATGCCGTCGCCGCCCAGCCGATGTGTTGCGGCCCGTCGTCGATGTCGCAGAGGGCGGCGACGGCGATGTACGGGCTCTCGGCGACGCCGTTGAGGTCGGACCGCCCCTTGCCGCCGGTGCCGACCGACGCCAGCCGCAGCTTGTCGTTCGCACCTAGAACGCGCGACCAACTGCCGGCCGATAGCAGCGTCGCGGTGCCGATCGCGCCTCTTTTCAGAAATCGCCGCCGTGAGGAGAGGGAAGATTTCATGGGACACCTGTGCGAGAAGAGGTTGACCCGTGGCAGGCTTTCGAGCTTATATTGAGCGTCGGTCGTTAGCCACACGATTCCCGGATGCCACCGTCATGACCTCTCACTGGGCGAAACTCCTGGTTCTCCCGTTCCTGGCGATGGTTGCGGGGGCGGCCCCCGACGGCAAGTTGACCATCCACTGGGACAAGAACTTCCTCCGCATCCGCGGCGATAAGCTGCCCGGCGGCGAGATCGAGATTCACTACCTGGAGGCCTATTGCCGACCGGGTTCGACCGACCGCGAATGGGGCCAGACGGTCATTGGACATTCGGCCGAGAAACTCTCCGACGACGGCACCGTCATACGCCTGCGCGACCGCCTCCGAGACGGCGTCACCGTCGAACACACGATCACCGCGGGGACCGACGAGGTCGATTTCCGCCTCGTCGCGCACAACCCGACGGCGACCGAGTCGCAGGCCCACTGGGCCCAGCCGTGCATGCGCGTCGACAAGTTCACCGGCACTTCGCGCGACGACGCCCACGCACTTGTGCCGGCATACGCCCGCAAGTGCTTCATCTTCCTCGACGGCAAACTGACCCGCCTGCCGACCCAGCCGTGGGCCGACAAGGCCCGCTACATCCCGGGGCAGGTCTATTGCCCGCGGAACGTCGATCGCAACGACGTCAACCCACGGCCGCTCAGTTCGCTGGTCCCGTCGAGCGGCCTGACCGGCTGCTTCTCTGCGGACGAGAAGATGATCCTGGCAGTGGCGTGGGAACCGTATCAGGAAATCTTTCAGGGCGTGATCGCATGCCTGCACAGCGACTTCCGCATCGGCGGCTTGAAACCGGGCGAGACGAAGAAGATTCACGGGAAGCTCTATGTGGTGTCCGCGGACGTGCCGACGCTGGTCAAACGCTACGAGCGCGATTTCCCGGATAAGTAGGGTGGGTCGAGCCGCGGAGCGGCGAGGCCCACCATTTGCCTCATGAGACTGCAAGGATTGCGGAGGACGTAGGATGCCTGACTACCGACGGAATTACGTCCCGGGCGGTACCTATTTCTTTACCGTCGTCACGCATGAGCGGCGGCCGATTCTGACGACGTCGGCTGGGCGCAAATGTCTGGGCGACGCGCTTCGGGAGGTCCAGGCGAAACGGCCGTTCGAAGTTGTTGGGATCGTCCTGCTGCCGGACCATCTCCACACCGTTTGGACCTTGCCGGCCGGCGACGATCGTTACTCGCTCCGCTGGGCGGAGGTCAAAGAAAAGTCTACCCGGAAGTACCTCGGCCAGGGCGGCCAGGAAGCGACCCTCACCCGGTCGCGGCGTTGGCACCGCGAGCGGGCGGTGTGGCAGCGTCGATTCTGGGAGCATACGTGCGACGACGAGCGCGAGCTCAGCCGGTGCCTGGACTACCTGCATTGGAACCCGGTTAAGCACGGATTGGTTCGGCGCCTGGAAGATTACCCGTGGTCGTCGTTCCACCGGTACGTACAGATGGGCGAGTACCCGCCCGGCTGGGGTGCGGTGGACCCCTGCCCGGGCTATGACTCGCCGGAATGGGTCGGAGAATAGCTACAAACGCGATTTCGCGGGCCAAACGAAAACACCGTAGGGTGGTCGAGTGAAACGGGGCCCACCGGCATTCGATTGGTGGGCCTCGT
>DATJGQ010001085.1:0-2144 GCA_035494815.1 Gemmataceae bacterium | reverse complement strand
TCATCAGCGTGGCGATGATGGCGATGACCACCAGCAGCTCGACGAGGGTGAAGCCGCGGCGGAGTATTCGAAGTGACATGGTGTTCTCCGAGGAGTGAATCGGCAAAATTCCGGCGATGGCCGCAACGGACGAATTGCTTCAGTTCAATTCGGCATTGGCCGTCCCCCCCTGGGGCGTGAGCATGGTCCGGAACAGGACGCGGAACTTTTGCGAATGGCCGAACGGGATCAGCCGCACGGACCCGTCGCCGAAGACAAAATGGGCGCCGCTGGAGAACGGCGAACCCCACTGGTTGAACAGCACGGCCTGTGTGGAGGCGTAATACGGGTCGCTGGTTAGCTTCGTGTCCCGGAGCACTTTCGTCCCGCCGCGGGCCGTCCCCCAGGTGCCGCCCGCGAACACGGGGTCGTCCTGAAAGATGCGAGCGCCGTCGACGGCCTGCTCGACGTACAGGGCCTTCTCGCCGGCGAAGATCGTATTCGACAGGCCGTCCTTGACGAAGGCCGCGGTCAGCTTCGGCGCGCCCAGGGTCCCCGGCGGCCACGCGTCACTCCGGTCGAAGTAGCGGTAATACAGGTCGCAGGGCCCCGGGTCCGGCTTGAACGGCACCGGCAGGACATCGGAGGCGGTCGTGATCGGCTGGTTCGTGTAGAGGAATCCGTTCATGGCGTAGTCCGTCCGCGTGTAGGCCGAAGACGGGGTGGCCAGGCCCATGTTGGCCACGTAGCTAGTGTCGGCTGACCGCCCGTCACCGACGCGCCGGGCCTCTAGGGTGTACACCGGAAGTGCGGCGCCGGACGCCCCTTGTCGGACGACCGCATCCATTTCGAGGTAGGGCAGCAGCGAGTACGCCCACGATCCGCGTTGTTCGAGCGGAAGATACGTCGGTAATGCCCAGCCGCCGGCAGGGACCACCTTTTTGTCCTTGGTCAGGTCATTCACGTAGGTCCACCAAAAAGGCTCGGTCTTCTCGACCGGACCGCCCCCGTTCTGAGGATAGAACCCAAGCGACGACTCATGCGTATGAAACGCCAACCCAATCTGGCGTAGGTTATTCTGACTTTTCGTCCGCAGCGACGCTTCCCGGGCCTTTTGCACAGCCGGCAAGAGCAGTCCCATGAGCGTGGCGATAATCGCGATCACCACCAGCAGTTCGACCAGCGTAAAGCCGCGGCGACGTGTTCGGCGAGACATGGCGATCTCCGCAGACTGGGTGACGTGACTAAGATCCGGACGGGCGACCGCCGCGGCTCACGCCCGGGCGGATGAATGTGGACGGGAGAGCGAACTTGAACGACCCAGTCCCGCCCCACGGCGTCGCCGGAATTTCCAGCCGCAGCTTCGCGGACGCCGGCGGGGCTTCGAATACGAACGTCTCCTCGGCCGCACCTCGCGACGGGCCGGCGTCCGACTCGATCCCGATCGCCGCCGGCTTGATGATCTTGCCCTCCTCGTCGGTAAGGATCGCCCGCGGCCGCTCGAAGACCGGGTCCGGCTCGTCCCGGTCGTCGGCCTTGAGCCGAAGCTTGCCGGCGACGCGCTGCACGCGGATCCGCACGACAAGGTACTTCTCCGGCGTGACCGTCTTCTTCCGCGGGGCCGTGAACGTTTCGATCGGGCCGAGCGTGACGCTCGTCACCTGGACGCCGACCTGATCCTGCTGGATGGCGGCCCGGCTCGCGTCCACCCATTCCGCGGTCGCCACGTCGTCCGGCAGTTCATGGCCGACGAGCGGGACGACGCGCATCCCGCCCGCGGCGGGCGTTTTCGCCCGGCCGGCCAACACGCCGCTCAACCCCGGAACCAGGACGAATGCCAGGACCAAGCCACTGACGAGCGCACCTGAGAGCGGCCAGAGACGGGAACCGCGTGCCCCGCCGGTCAGCACCACGCTGACGAGCGCGAGCAATAGGCCCGCTCCCGACAATGACACGACGACGGCCGGCCACCAGCCGGTCCACGCGCAAATTGCGGCGGCGATGCCGAACAGAACCGCTACGGGTCCGAGCAGATCGAACAGTGTCACGCCGGCCGAGTCATCATCATCGGCAACCGGAGCGATCGTCGGCCGGGCGACGAGGATCGCCGGGCGAGCGACTGGGACCGCAGGCCGTGCGCCCGGGACTTCCAGTCGACCAACCGG
>DATJGQ010001084.1:0-2439 GCA_035494815.1 Gemmataceae bacterium | reverse complement strand
CCACAAAGACGGTGACCGGCACGGCCGGCGCGTGGTACGAGTTCGATGTCACGAACTACCTCAAGCAGCAGAAGGCGGCGGGCGCCACGGCGGTCGGGTTCATGCTGGGCGGGACGACCGTCAGCCAGGGGTACGCATCGTTCAACAGTGACGAGGCGAACGCGAACCGCCCGCAACTGGTCGTCAACCAGACCCCGTCTACGGGCCCGCAGGAACTCCTGGTCTCCCCCGGCGAACTGACGGTCCCGGAAGGGTCATCGGCCCCGGTCACCGTCCAACTCCAGGCGCCGCCGGCGTCCGACATGATCGTGCAGGTCGTCAAGGTGCCACAGGGCGACCCCGACCTGGGCGCCAGTCCGAGCACCCTCACGTTTACCGCAACGAACTGGAACACGCCGCAGACGCTGACGTTCTTCGCGGGGGAGGACGCCGACAGTGAAAACGGCACGGCCGTCTTCGAGCTCGACGGCTTTGACGCCAGTGGCCAGTACACATCGGGGGTCACCGCGACTGAACGGGACAACGACACGGGCGACACTCTGCTGGTCAGCGTGCGCCCGGCCGCAGACAGCTATGTCCGCGACGGGACGTATTCCGGCCAAAACTACGGGCAGGCCGGCGCCATGGAGTTGAAGAACGTCGGCACGGCCGACTTCGACCGGCAGGCGTATCTGCGCTTCGACCTGAACGGGATCGGGGCGGCCGATGACATCACCTCGGCCAAGGTGCGGTTGAACGGGAGGCTCCTCAACACCGCCGTCAGCGGGATGCCGGTCGGCCTCTACGCGGTCGCAAGCACGAGTTGGAGCGAATCCGGGCTGACCTGGTCCAACAAGCCCGCCGCCGGCGCGACCGCGCTGGCGACGAAGACGGTGTCGGGCACCACCGGCACGTGGTACGAGTTCGACGTCACGAGCTACCTCCGTCAGCAGCGGTCCGCAGGGGCGACGGCAGTCTCGTTCGCGCTCGCCGGCACGACGGCGAGCCAGGGCTACGCGTCCTTCAACAGCGACGAGGCCGCCGCCAACGGCCCGCAGCTCGTCGTCACGCAGGCCAACGTGCCGATCCTGCCGGCGCTCGCCGGCTTCACGCTCGTGAACGCCGCCACGGATCAGGACATCGGCCCGCTGGTGGACGGGCAGACGATCGACCTGACGACGGTCGGCTCTCAACTCACCGTCCGGGCCAACCCGCTCCACGGTGTGGAGAGCGTCTGGTTTTACATCGACGGCGAATCCATCGGTTCCGACAGCTACCCGTTCGCGGTGGGCACCGACTCCCTGCCGTGGACGCCGACGGTCGGCGCACACACCGTGACCGCGACGCCGTACTCCGCCGAGGCGGGCACCGGCCAGGCGGGCACCCCGATTACCGTCCACTTCAACGTCATCGACTCCACGTCCACCCCCTCTACTGTCACGCTGGCCGACGCCGCCGACGCGCACGTGCGGGACGGCTCGTACGCGACGCAGAACTTCGGCCAGGCGACGACCCTGGAGGTGAAGAACTCCGCGACGTCGGGCTATCGGAGGCAGTCCTTCGTCCGCTTCGACCTCACCGGCGTCGGCTCGGCGGACGACATCACGTCCGCCAAGGTGCGCCTGTTCGGCCGGATGCTCAGCGCCGACGCGGCCAGCCTGCCGGTCGGCATCTACTCCGTCGCCGACACCACCTGGTCCGAGAACGCGATCACGTCGAACACCGCCCCCGCCGCCGGCGCCAGCCCGCTGACGACCCAGACGGTGGACGGCACGACCGGCGCCTGGTACGAGTTCGACGTCACCATTTACCTTAAGGCCCAGAAGGCCGGCGGCGCGACCGCGGTGGCGTTCGCGCTCAAGAGCACGATCACCTCCGAAGGCTATGCCGGCTTCAACAGCGACGAGGCTGCCTCCAACAAGCCGCAGCTCGTGGTGACGTCCACGACCACGCCGGGGCCGACGCCGACCCTGGCGGGGCTGACCCTGGTGAACGCCCAGACGGACCAGGACATCGGCCCGTTCACCGACGGCGCGACAATCGACCTGGCGGGCGGGGCGCAGTTCAGCGTCCGCGCGGACCCCGGCGACCTGGTCGGCAGCGTCTCATTCGTCGTGGACGGCGTAAACGTCCGGACCGAGAGCTCGCCGCCGCTCACGATCGCCGGCGACAACGCCGGTGATTACCTGCCGTGGACCCCGCCGCTCGGCGCCCACACGCTCGTGGTTACGCCCTTCGGTGGCGCGGGCGGCGCCGGCACGGCCGGGACCGCGCTGACGGTCCACTTTAACGTCATCGACTCCAGCCCGCCGCCGCCATCCTTCCAGGCGCACGTGAACTTCCAGCCGAGCGGTGCACCGGTCCCGAGCGGCTACGTGGCCGACACCGGCCTGGCGTACGGCGCCCGCAACGGCCTGACCTACGGCTGGGCGACCGCCCACACCGACGCGGTGGACCGCA
>DATJGQ010001083.1:0-3714 GCA_035494815.1 Gemmataceae bacterium | reverse complement strand
GCCGACCTCGCCTTGTTCCGTCAGACGTTCGGCCGGGTCGCGGGCGACCCGCAGTTTGTGAGCGGGTTTGACGTCAACGGCGACGGCGCCATCAACGGCACCGACCTCACTCGGTTCCGGCAGGCGTTCGGCGCCTGAACTCCATCGGCGCGAACGAGTCCCGCCGCAACTTTAGCGGCCGACGAGGAGGAGATTGACATGATCACCAAATACTCAACACGACCAGCGTGCGGCGAGGCCGCGGCCACGGGCGGCCGGCGCCACTCAAAGTTTGGCATCCGTCAACACTTTACGCGGCCCTCTCGCCGGTGGCGGCGGCCACGGTTGGACCGACTCGAGGACCGGACGGTGCCCGCCACCATACTCTGGGACGGCGGCCCGACCGGTCCGGGCACCATCTGGCTGGACCCGGCCAACTGGGTCGGGGACGTCCTTCCGGGGCCGAACGATGACGCGGTGATCGGCTCAATCGACCCCGGGCGAACCGTGCGGGTGCCGATCGGTGGCCTGGTCAACGCCGACATCCGGGGTTACCCGGGAGGGGCCAGCTTCCCGCAAGGCCCCACAACCTTGACGCTCGGCGACGTCCCGTTCGGCCTCGTCCCACTCGGCGCCACGCCCGCGAGCCTGGGCGTCATTCAGGCCCCATCCGGGAACTCCGTCGTCACCATCTCAACGAACATCCCTGGGCCGTCCGTGGTCTACACGCTGATGAATTCGACGTTCGGGACCGCGGGGGCGCTCATCGGGACGGTCGAGTTCGTGGGGGTCAGCGGGGCACGTGACCTGTTCGGACTGGAGGAGGGGAACAACATCCGGGACTATCGCAACGACGGGTACAACAACACGATCCGGTGGGACACGAAAACTGCGACATTCGGCCCCGAGCCGGTCCGCCTCGACCGCCAGGAATTCTTCCTGTCACGGTCCTTTGCCACAGATACGCTGACTCAGATCATATTCACCGGCCAAGGCGGCACCCCGCAGGGCAACGCGTTCCTGGCCGCCTTGTCCGTTTCACCACCGCCACTGGACGTCATTTTTTCGGGCAGCGCGTCCGTCCGCAGTCTCACGGTCGACCGCACCTTGCGGCTAACGGGCGGTTCCCTGTCGATCGGAGCCGCTGAATCGCGATTCTCCCACCTCGTGCTCGACGGCGGTTCTCTCATCCCGCTCGACGGTGCCTCCATCGTCACCAGTACGATCGAAGGCCCCGGCACGCTGACCAACCCGGCCGGCACAACGCTGACTGTCTCCGGCACGACGATTAACGCGCCGTTCGTCAACCGGGGCGATCTACAGGCGAACAACTGGAATACGATCGCCGGGCCGTTCACCAACGCCGCCGGCGCGAATGCGCGCGTGAACTGGGACCGCTGGAACTACACGTGCGGGCTGAACGTGCCGGGCGGCTTCGTGAACCACGGTGCCTTTGAGTTCGACGCCGGAGCGTCGTTTGAGACCGCTACGGCCCTCCGGGCCGAGTCCGGGGCGATTGTCAACGCCCCCGACGGCACCATCACGCTAGTAGGTTGGGGGAGGGGCCAGCTCGTCGGCCGCATCGACAACCAGGGCACGATCAACATGCTAAGCAAGACGACCTGGTACAACCTCGGCGCTTCCATCAATTCCGGGACGATCAACCAGTTGCTCGACAACCCCGAAATCTACGAGTCCGCTCCCGGGGCGACGTTCGAGAACAGGGGTACCGTCAACGTGGATGTGGGCATTCGGATATACGGCGGCGCCTATATCCAGACCAGCGGCACCACGACTATCAATGGTAAGATCTGGGCGACCGGCGGACTCGTCTTACAGGGTGGTAGCGTCGCCGGCACCGGATGGGTTGGCGATTTTTACGATTCCGCAGGAATGCCGCTGAAACAAAGTGGGGGGACGATCAGTCCCGGAACGTCGCCGGGCACACTCACCGTCTACGGAAACTACTCCCAGCAGGGCGGTACGTTGGCAGTGGATCTCAATGGGGTCACCGCCGGAACGCAATACGACCAGTTGAAAATCACCCGCGGCGTTTATTACGCCAATTCCGGCCCATTCACAGTCACTCTCGACGGTTCACTCGCCGTCAGCGTTGGCTACGCCGCGGCCGTCGGCGACGCTTTCCGGATCATCGACAACGACGGCACGGACCCGGTGGTCGGTACATTTGTCGGCCTCCCAGAGGGAGCCGTACTGACCGCCAACGGCCAGGATTTCTTGATCAGCTACCGCGGCGGAACGGGCAACGACGTGACCCTGACGCGCACGGCGCCCCTCGTGCCGAAAGTGCAGTCCGTGCAGGTGAACGACGGCGCGGCACAGCGGTCACGGGTCACTAGCCTGACGGTGACGTTCAACACGGCCGTGACGTTCGCCGGAGCGGCAGCCAACGCCTTCGCCCTGACCCGGAACGGCGACGGTGCGGTGGTAAGCTTCACCGTCACGACCGGTTGGGTCGGCGGCAGCACGGTCGTCACGCTCGATCGGTTCGCCGGGCCAGGCGCGGACGCGGGGTCGCTGGCGGACGGCGCCTATACGATGCGGGTCCGCGCGGGACAGGTATCAACGGCCCTCGGCCAGCTCGACGGCGACGGAAACGGCACGCCCGGAGACGACTTCACATTCGGCGCGGCACAGGGACTCATTCGCCGGTACGGGGATGCGAGCGGCGACGGCTGGGTGGACGCCGCGGACATGCCGGCATTCCGGCAGACATTCGGCAGCATCGTTACCGACCCTGTCTACCTCCCGTATCTGGACGCAAATGCCGACGGCGCCGTCAACGGCATCGACCTGACGCGGTTCCGGCAAGCGTATACCGCCGGCCCGCCGCGAGTGGCCGCGGTCCAGGTCAACGACGGGTCGGCTCAGCGGTCCCGGGTCACGAGCCTCTCGGTGATCTTTAGCCCGGCGGTGTCGTTCGCCGGGGCGCCGGCGGCGGCGTTCGTCCTCACGCGTGAGGACGGCACTGCCGTGGCGTTCAGCGCCACCGTCGCGGCCGACGCCACGCGGGTGACGCTCGATCACTTCGCCGGGGCGGCGGTCGACGCCGGGTCATTGGTTGATGGGCGGTACACCCTGCGGGTCCTCGCGGATCAGGTTTCGTCTCCCGAAGGACAGCTCGACGGCAATCGAGACGGCACGCCCGGTGACGACTACACCTTCGGCGCCGCCCAGGGGCTGGTCCGCAAGTACGGCGACGGGAACGGGGATGGCAAAGTAGACGCCGCCGACCTCGCCCTGTTCCGACAGACGTTCGGGCGAGTGGATGGCGACCCACTGTACCAGAGCGGGTTTGACGTCAACGGCGATGGTGTGATTAACGGCATCGACCTGACGCGGTTCCGGCAGGCGTTCGGCGGCTGAAGTTCATTCGCGAACGAGCGCTGCCGCAACTTAGGTGGCTGAGGTGAAGGAGATTGACATGAACACAACATACTCAGCACGACCTGCGTGGGGCAGGTGCGTGGCCACGGGCGGCCGGCGCCACTCAAAGTTTGGCATCCGTCAACACGACACGCGGCCCTCTCGCCGGTGGCGGCGGCCACGGTTGGAGCGGCTCGAAGACCGGACGGTGCCCGCCACCATCCTCTGGGACGGCGGCCCGACCGGTCAGGGCACCAACTGGCTGGAGCCTGCCAACTGGGTGGGCGACGTCCTGCCGGGGCCGAACGATGACGCGGTGATCGGCCCGGCCGCCCCGGGGCAGCCGAC
>DATJGQ010001082.1:0-3073 GCA_035494815.1 Gemmataceae bacterium | reverse complement strand
CAGGCCGATGTAGTTGTTCTCGTTCCCGCGCGAGCCGTGGAAGAGCAGGATCAGTCCCAGGTGCTTCTCGGCGGGCAACTGCTCCGGCACCTGCATGGCGACGCGCATGATGACGTCGCCGGTCGCCGGGTCGGTGATGTCACCGCGGTATCGGCCGATCCGCCGCTCCGGCTTCTGCGGTCCGGGGTTCTGCGCGACCACGGCGCCACAGATCAGAATCGCGAACAGGACGGCGCGAATGATGAACAAACAGCGTGGCATGGTGTTTCCTCGTGCGAAGGGACTCGGATAGAATCGCAGGCGATCCACCCGGCCACAAGCCTCGACCTTCGGAATCTTCACCGTGAGCACACGACGCGACTTTTTCAAATGGACCGCCGCGGCGCTCGGCCCGTCATTTCTCGCTACCGCTACGGCGGCGGGCCAACCTCCCGCGTCGGGGCAGACGACCCCGACCGGTTCCGACGTCGGCTCGCTCTATCCGTTCATTCAGAGTCAGGCGGTGAAGGCCGACTTCCCGCTGTCGTTCCTCCGCGACGAGTTTCGCGACGTCGCGGCGTGGAAGCGGCGGGCCCGCGGCAGAGTCCTCGAATTGTTACACTACGCCCCGCCGGCGTGCGAGCCGCAGCCCGAGTTGGTCGAGCGCGTGAACAAAGGCGATTACGTCCGGGAGAAGGTCACCTTCCGCACCACGCCGGACATTCGCGTGCCGGCGTACGTGCTCGTCCCCAAGGGCCTGTCGAAGCCCGCCCCGGGCATCGTCGCCCTGCACGACCACGGCGGGTTCTATCTCTGGGGCAAGGAAAAACTCGTCGAAACCGAAGGCGAGAACCCGACGCTCGCGGAGTTCAAGCAGCGCTCGTACGCGGGCCGCAGCATCGCGACCGAGCTGGCCCGGCAGGGCTACGTCGTCGCTGTGATCGACATGTTCTACTGGGGCGAACGGCGGATGCTGCTGGACGACGACCCGGCCGACTGGCGCGAGCGGCCGCGCGACATCTCGGCCGAGCGAATCCGGGCGTTCAACCAGCGGGCCTCGCAGTCGGAACAGTTGGTCGGGCGGACGATTTACTCGGCGGGATTTACGTGGCCGGGCGTCATGTTCTGGGACGACATTCGCACGCTCGACTACCTCGCGAGTCGTCCGGAGGTGGACCCCAAACGGCTCGCTTGCGTCGGCCTCTCTGTGGGCGGGCTGCGGTCGTGTCACCTGGCCGCGCTCGACGACCGCATTCGCGCGGCGGTCGTGGTCGGCTGGATGGCGTCGTTCCCGGCACAACTCCGCAAGCACATCCGCAACACGATCGGCCATACGATGGTCGTGCCGGGTCTGATGCGCTATCTCGACTATCCGGATGTGGCCGCGCTGGCGATGCCGTCGGCCCTGCTCGTCATCAACGGCAGCCAGGACCGGCTCTTCGACCTGGACGGCGTCCGCTCATGCTTCGACAAGCTCACGCGCTGCTACACGAAGGCCGGCGTCCCGGAAAAGTTCCGCGGGCGATTGTACGATTCGCCGCACGAGTTCAACCCGGCGATGCAGGCGGAGGCGTGGGAGTGGCTGAAAAAGTGGGTGTGAGTCGACATGCTGGCTACGGCTTTACTGCCGCGCTCTCGGCAACATCCCGCCGGGCAGGTCGTCCCACTTGGCGTCGGACCGCATCCGCTGGTTGTCGCCGTTCCAGTCTTTGATGGCCTCGTCGAAGTAGCCCCGGCCGTCCGGCGAGACACAGCCGGCGACGAACAGAAGTGTGCACAGCACCATCCGGAGACGCCGCATGGCGATCCCTCCGCGGAGATTCGGCTCGGACGGTACCCCGGGGGGCGTATAGCCGATGCGAATCGCAGACGCAACCGCAGTTTGCAAATACTATTGTGAGTGCGCGGAACCTTGCCACGGGACTCGGGGCACAATCCTGTGTACGCGGCATCCACAACAAACATTCCTGGCGGGCACAGCCATGCGCACCGGTCGCGATTTGTTCGTCGTGTCTTTGCTTCTGCTGACGGCGACCGGTTCATCTCCGGCACGCGACACGGCCGACGTCAAGATCGGCGGCGACTTCGCGGTCGACGCCATCCCCGACGTCGCCTACTACACCGGTGCGGGGGCCGACGCGAACAAGAACAAGCTGGACCTTTACCTGCCGAAGGACCAGAAGGACTTTCCCGTTCTCTTTTTCGTGCACGGCGGCGCCTGGACGAGCGGCGACCGCAAGCTGTATGTGCCGCTCGGAAAAGTGCTCGCGAAAAACGGCATCGGCGCCGTTATCATCAGCTACCGGCTGACGCCGCAGGTGCAGCATCCCGGCCACATCGAGGACGTGGCGCGGGCGTTCGCCTGGACGCACGCCAACATCGGCAAGCACGGCGGCAGGGCCGACCAGATCTTCGTCGCCGGTCACTCCGCAGGTGGTCACCTCGCCGCCCTGCTGGTCACCAATGAGCGTTATCTCAAGGCCCATGACTTGACGCCGAAGGCCATCAAGGGCGCGATCCCGATGAGCGGCGTTTACATCGTCGGCGGCGGGGACCGGATGAAACGCGTCTTCGGCGAGGGGCCGGAAGTCGCCGAGAGCGCCTCGCCGCTCCGTCACGTGACCGGCAAGGAGCCGCCCTTCCTGATTCTCTACGCCGACGACGACTTCCCCGGCTGCGACCGCATGTCCGAGGCGATGGGCAAAGCCCTGAAAGCCGCGAAGGTCGAAGCGGAATGCGTTTCGATCAAGGACCGCGGCCACATCTCGATCATGGTGCGGCTGGCGACGAGCGAGTCCGATCCGGCGACGCAGGCAATCCTGGCGTTCGTCGCCAAGCACTCCGATCTGAAATTGCGAGCAGCAAAGGCGAAGTCGGAGAATTGAATCACTCAGTGCCCGGTCCGGAAGTGGTGCAATTCACGCCCGGCGCACTTCGCCGCGGAAGACGGCTCGGACTGGGACGAGTGGGTTGAGTTCTTCGGCCGCACGCGGGAAGCCGACGGCCGGCGCAAAGGGCTCGTGGAGGTGGCACTATGATTTCTAATCAGACCGAATACGACAAGGCGCGGGAGGAACTTCGCGCCCTCGAACAC
>DATJGQ010001081.1:0-8669 GCA_035494815.1 Gemmataceae bacterium | reverse complement strand
TGTACGACGGCGCCATAGAATTCACCCACTGCTTTTGCGAACTCTTCCGGGGCGGCCGCGTCGAGAAATTCGTCGTGCAGCCAGGTCCGCGGCGCCGTCAGAATCGCGCGAACCCTGACCCCGACTTCCTCTCGTTCGGCGAGCTGTTCGAGGGACGGCGGGGCGGCCGCGACATACGCGCGCAACAAGGGCGTCAGAGGCAAATTCCGATGCGGATGCGCCATCATGGCGGGTCCATTCCGGGGCGATGGGCGAGGACTGTCGATTGTAGCCGGTCGACAGCTGTCGGTTCTAATATTTCCGCCGACCCGCGGTAGCCTTCGGGGATGGGCGGTGTTTAAAATAGAGGTGCTCGCCGAATTGCACCGCTGACCATGCTGCCACGCGACCTTCGCTACTCCCGACGCAAGTTCCTGGCCTCCGCCGCCGCGGCCACGCTCGGCAGCGGCTTGGCCCATCGACCGACCGACGCGAGTGTCACTTCGCCCCCATCCCACGCGGGCCGCGCGCCGATCGCCGTGCTCGCGACGGTGTACCGACCGCTCTCGTACGCCTACCACCTGGTCGGCCGCTTCCTGCACGGCTATCCGCGCGGCGGTGAGCAGCACGTGCCGGCGCAATATGTCCACTCGCTCTGGGTCGAACAGGCCCCTGAGAACGATCTGTCGCGCGAGCTCGCCCGCTTGTTCGACTTCCGCCGGGCCCGCACCGTCCGCGACGCGCTGCTCGACGACCAGGGTCGGCTCGCGGTCGAAGGCGTGCTCATCATCGGCGAGCACGGCAACTACCCGCGCAATGAAAAGGGCCAGATTCTCTACCCGCGTGCCGAACTGTTCGAGCAGGTGACGGACGTGTTTCGGCAGACCGGCCGAAGCGTGCCGGTTTTTTGCGCGAAGCACCTGTCGTACTCGTTTGACAAGGCGGCCCGGCTCGTCGCCGTCGCGGACGAACTGGGTTTCCCGCTGTTGGCCGGCTCGACACTGCCGACGACGTGGCGTCGGCCCGAGTTGGAGTTGCCGCGCGACGCCGCCGTCGAGGAGGCGCTCGTCGCGGCGTATGGCCCGATCGAAGTCGCCGGGTTCGACGCACTCGAGGCGCTGCAGTGCATGGTCGAACGACGGCGCGGCGGCGAGACGGGCGTGCGGGCCGTCACTTGCCTCAGCGGACCGGCCGTTTGGCAGGCCGCCGATGCCGGCCGTTGGCAGTGGGACCTATTACAGGCGGCCCTCGCCAACAGCGAATCGGTCAACCTCGGCGACGTCCGCCAAAACTGCGGTCGCGTCGCCCTGCCCGGCATGCCGGCGACGCCGCCGGTCGCCTTCCTGATCGAGTACGCCGACGGCACCCGCGGCACTGTCCTGCTCATCAACGGTCATCTGCAGGACTTCGTCTTTGCCGCCCGATTGCGCGGCGTCGACGAAACGCCATCCTGTCTCTTCCGCCTCCCGCCAGCCCCCGGAGCCAAACACTTCGATGGTCAGGCGGCCGCGATCGAGCGGCTGATCGCCGAGAGGCGCTCGCCCCAGCCGATCGGCCGGACGCTGCTGACGACCGGAATGATCGACTCCCTCATGGAAAGCCATCACCGCCGCGGCGAGCGAATCGAGACGCCGCATCTGACGGTCCGCTACGAGCCGCCGGCCGAAAGTAGTTTTGTGAGGGGATCCGTCGTCTGATTGGATGTGCGCGCAAAAAAATCCGGCCAGTGCTTCCTCGGCGTCGCCCAATCACCGAAGTCGTCAACTGGCCGGATGTAGTTTGGAGTCCTGCCGTGGCTCCTTCAGCGTCGCCCAGTCACCGAAGTCGTCGACCGGCAGGACCGAAATTCATGCTAACAGACGCCGAAGTCGGCACAAGCAATTTCTTGGAAAATTCTGCGCTTTCAGGAAACTCTTTGTAGACATGAAACGTCATAGGGTTCTCATAATTGCTCGCGCAGATCTTCTTACTTTGATGGCGGGCGGTTCAAAGCATCTTGTTGGATTTACCCTCTTTTCAGCCCTCACATCTTACGCACTTGGCCCATTTTGGTGATTCGTGACGCTGTTTCGCGCGATGTTAAAAAACAATACGGGCGAATCGGCTTTTGGCGATTGCTCCTGTCGTGAGGTCAGTCGCGATCGTGAGCTGCCTCAGGCCGGTGCCGGACGATTTCGCCCTCGACCAAATAGACGACATCTTCCGCGATGTTGGTCGCATGGTCGGCGATCCGCTCCAGATGGCGGACGGCTGAGAAAAGCGATAGTCCGTGCTCAATCGAATCGGGCGATCGTTTCATGTCTCGGACAAGCTCGTCGATAATCTCACTGTTGAGGCGATCGACCTCGTCGTCCAGCCGCACGACCCGGCGGGCGAGGCGGGCGTCGAGGTGCACGAACGCGTTCAGACATTCGCGCACCATCGTGGTGGTCATGTCGGTCATCCGCTGCAGCGGATCGGGAACCGGGACGAACGGGGGCGTGGCCAGCACTTCCGCCCGCTCGGCGATGTCCACAGCCAGGTCGGCCATCCGCTCGAGGTCGGTATTGATCAGCATGACGGCCGCGATCCGCCGCAGGTCGGTCGCGACGGGCTGGTGCAGCGCCAGGATCTTGAGCGACTCTTCGTCGACGTGATTCTCCAACTCGTCGATGGTCGCGTCGCCGTCAATGACTTCGCGCGCCAGGGACACGTCGCGCTCCTGCAGCGCGCGGATCGCCTTCGCGATCATCTCCTCGACGGCGGTGCCCATCATTAGGATGTCCCGCTGGAGGTTCTCCAAGTCGCGCTCGAGGTGCTTCGCCATGAGTGGTCAGGTGGTTAGGTGGTTAGGTGGTTGGGTGGTTGGGTCGTTGGGTCGTTGGGTGGTTGGGTGGTTGGGTGGTTCTTGTCTTTAACCACCTAACCACCTAACCACCTAACTACCTAACTACCCGAATCGCCCGGTGATGTAGTCCTCCGTCTGACGGTTCTTCGGCCGGGTGAAGATCTGGTTGGTGGCGCCGGATTCGACGAGGTGCCCCTGATAAAAGAAGGCCGTCGCGTCGGAGACGCGGGCCGCTTGCTGCATATTGTGCGTGACGATGACAATCGTGTAGTCCCGCTTGAGTTCGAAGATCAGGTCCTCAATGCGGGCCGTCGATTTCGGGTCGAGCGCCGACGCCGGCTCGTCCATGAGCAGCACTTCCGGATCGGTCGCGAGGGCCCGCGCGATGCACAGCCGCTGCTGCTGGCCGCCGGAGAGATTCAGCGCCGATTCGTCGAGGCGGTCCTTGACCTCGTCCCATAGCGCCGCCTGGCGCAGACACCGCTCGGCCAACTCCCATAGCCGGCCGCCGTGATGCTGCCCGGCCACCCGCGGGCCGTAGACGACGTTCTCGAATACCGACTTCGGGAACGGGTTGGACTTCTGGAAGACCATGCCGACGCGCCGCCGCAGTCCGACGAGGTTGACCTCGCGGCGATAGATGTCCTCCCCGTCGAGGAGGACGTCGCCGGTGGTCCGCGTTCCCTCGATCAGGTCATTCATGCGGTTGAGGACGCGGAGGAAGGTCGATTTGCCACAGCCGGACGGGCCGATCAACGCCATCACCGAACGTTCGGGGATGGTTAGCGTGACGTCGAAGAGCGCCTGCGACTCGCCGTACCAGAAGTTCAGCCCGCGGACCTCGAACTTCGGTCTCGCGTTGGTCACGTCGCGGGACCCGCGGCCGACGCTGCTCCGCTCGGAGATGATCGCCGAATAGGTGAGCGTGGACACTGGCACCTCGCGATGCATGGCCGCCGGTTGCTTAACCGGCCTGCGCGGCACGGACGACGCGCTTCCCGGTGGCCAGCCGGATGCCGACGTTCAGCACCATCACCACTGCCAATAATACCAGCGCGGCCGCCCAGGCCTGCTGCTCCCACTCCGGAAAGCCGCTGCGGGCGTAGTCGTAGATGTACTTGGGCAAAAACGGCGTACGACTATCGAGCGACCGCGGGAAGAAACTGCTGCCGTACGCGGTCAGCAACAGCGGGGCGGTCTCCCCGGCGATGCGGGCGATGGCCAGGGACACGCCGGTGATGACCGCGGGCAGCGCGGCGGGCAGCGTCACGCGCACGACCGTCTGCCACTGATTCGCGCCCAAAGCGAGGCTCGCGTCCCGGAGTGCCTGGGGGACGAGCCGCAACGCCTCCTCGGTGGTGCGCAGGACTGTCGGAATCATCAGGACGCCCAAAGCGAACGAACCGGCCCACGCCGAAAAATGCCGCGAGCCGACCCAGAGCGCGTACGCGTAGACGCCGACGATGATCGAAGGCACGCCCGCGAGCTGCTCACCGACGAAACGGACCGTCCCGACCATGCGACTGGTGCGGTACTCGGCGAGGAAGACCCCGGCGAGGATCGCGAACGGGACGGCGATGACGGTCGCGACGCCGACGATCAATGCGCTGCCGACGATGGCGTGGCCCAGCCCGCCGCCCTCGCCCGGCGGCTCCGGGAGTTGTGTCAGGAACTGCCACGACAGGCCCGGGGCGCCACGAATCAGGATGAAGGTGAGGATCAGAAAGAGCGGGGTGAGCGTGATCACAAGAGAGGCGGCGAGGGCGACATTCATGACACGGTTCACCAACTCGGCGCGCGGATTGCCGTGGAAGCCGCTCTCGTTTCGCCGCGGGGCGTTTGAGCCCGACGCGCAAGCGAGGGAGGCACTGCCAAGCGTCGGCGCCTCCCTCGTTTGCGCGTCGGGCTCAAAGGCTTTCGGTCGCGCGACGGCCTGCGGCGGCTTCACCTGGCCGACCCGCCGGATCAGTAGTCGCGCGAGGATGTTCACACATACCGTCACCAGAAACAGCAACAGCCCCAACCCCACCAGCCCCGACCGCTGCATGTCGGTCGTCGCCTCGTTGAGCTGGTTGGCGATGACGCTCGCGATCGTGTCGCCGACGCCGCCGATGGGCGGTTCGATCGCGAGCGCCTTGTTGCCGATCAGCATGGTGACGGCCATCGTTTCGCCGAGCGCGCGGCCGAGGGCGAGAAAGCACGCCGCCACGATCCCCGGGCGGGCGTACGGCAAAACCGCGGTGCGAATCATCTGCCAGCGGGTCGCACCCAGCGCCAGCGCCCCTTCCCGCTGCGACCGCGGCACCGCCCGGCAGACGTCGAAACTCACCGCAGTGATGTACGGCAGGACCATGACCGCCAGAATCACGCTCGCCGCCAGTATGCCCGGCCCGCCGATTTGCGGGGCGAAGTACAGTAATCCCCACAGCCCATAGACGACGCTCGGGATTGCCGCGAGAAGCTCAACGAGGAATGACCCCGCCCTCCGCAGCCATTCGGGCGCGACCTCGGCGAGGAACGCGGCCGCGCCGACGCCGAGCGGGATCGCCAGCAGCATCGCGAGCGCCGAGGTGACAAGAGTCCCGTAGATCAGGGCCAGCCCGCCATAGGCCGGCGGATTGCCGCCCGGATTCCAGGGCACGACCCGTAGGAAACCGAAGCCGACCTCCGCGAAGTACGGCCACGATTCGATCACCAGCACCACGAGCAGACTCGCCGCCAGAAACACGACCAGACCCGCCGCCGCCTGACACAAAATGCGGAAAACCACGTCGCCGACGGCCGAGGTCGGCGGACGTGACGGCCGTGCGAGGAATTCTGCGGTTCCGGGCATCGCCAACTCGTTTCGCTACCCGTCACCCACCTGGCTCAGTTTGTCATGCACCTTGTCGATCAGGCGATCCGGCAACGGGGCATAACCGAGCGGCGCGGCGTATCGCTGGCCCTTGTCCTTGCCGGTCGCCCACCGCAGGAAATCGGCGATGATCCTGCCGCGGCCGGGCGGCTGGCTGCGATAGAGCACCGCCCAATCCGTGCCGCTGATCGGGTACGCGTCGGCCCCAGGGAGATCGACCAGGGAGAAACACAGGTTGTCCGGGATTTCCGGGAGGGACGCCGCCGCCGCGGTGACGCTCTCCGGAGTCGCGACGACGAATTGTCCGGCCCGGTTTCGCACGGCCCCGAAGGCGACCCGGTCCCGCATGTGCTGGGCGAACGTCAGTTCGACGTAGCCGATCGCGCCTTCCATTCGCGCGACTTCACCCGCCACGCCGGGATTGCCTTTTTGCCGGATACCGACCGCAAATGCCACCGATGTGCCTCGGCCCATCTCCTTCTGCTTCCACCGTTCCGGCCGCGACTTTTCGAGGTACTCGGCGAGAATCGCAGTCGTACCGCTCGGGTCGGAGCGGGAGATAACCGTGATCGGCACCACCGGCAATGCCACGCCGGGGTTTAACTCGCAGAGTGCCGGATCGTCCCAGCGGGTGATGTCGCCGAGGAAGATGTCGGCGAGGACTGGGCCGGTGAAGCGCAACGCGTCGTCCGACGGCACATCGGAAAGGCGATAGATCGGCACGACACCGCCCATCGCCAACGGGATGTGGATGACCTCGCCGTTGATGGCGCGAGCGTCTTGGATCTGCTCGGCGTTCATCGGCGCGTCTGTACAGCCGAACGCGAGCACCTGTCGCGTCATTTGTTGCACGCCGTTGCCGGAACCGGTGCCTGTGTAATCGACCTGCACGCCGGTTTGCCGCTCGTAGACGCGCTGCCACTTGAGCATCAACGGCTCGATGAAGGTCGCGCCGCCGCCGTCCAGCCGCGGGGCGTCGCTCGACGAACAGCCGACGACAACGAGGACGGTGATCACGATGTGGCACGCACGCATTGACCGCCTCCCGATCGGGCGAGTCGGCGCCAATAGCCTATCGAGCTGACGGACCGGCGAGGTGAAGAGTGTGTGAAGGCGGGTCGTCACTGACCGGGTTTTTGCGGTGCGTCCACGCCCAGGCCCATGACCAGAATCGCGACGAGGACGTGTTTGGCGACACAAATTGATAAGACGGCCGGCACCGACCCGAGCGTGACGCACCAGGCCGTCAGCCCGACGGTGATCGCCGTCAGCGAGATTTGGTGCAGGCGGAGCCGCAGCCGGTCGGAGCTGTCGTCGTCCGTGAGGCCGACGAGGACGGGCGGGTTCGGGGGAAGCGTCGCGTTCATCCACTGCCTCCGCGGGCCACCGCCCGCGCCGGAATCATCCGACATCTCCAGAATAATCCCCCGCCCCGGGGCTGACAAGAAAGAGATCGGGGGAACCCTTTCGTCGGGGGGACCGTCCGATAAGCCGCAACGCCGTCCGAAGAAGTTAACAGACCCGGCGACCCGCCCCAGCGGATTCGAGTATGATATGGTCACACGATCGGTCGGCCGTGATCGCAACCCGTCCGATTCGCCCGGGTTGCTCGTCTTGATCGTGTCGGCAGTGACGGGCCCGGATATGCCCGCGTCCCAGACCATCGACCGCAACGCCTTCTTGAGCAACCTGGAAACCAGCGGGCTGCTCGACGCGGAGCAACTCCGCGCGGTGGCGGACCGATTGCCGTCCACCGACCGCGGCCGCGTCGTCGCCCGGTTCCTCGTTCAGGAGGGGCTGCTGACGCGATTCCAGGCGGAGAATCTGCTCGCCGGCCGCGTCTCCGGGTTTGTGCTCGGACAATATCGGATCCTCGACGAGATCGGCCGCGGCGGCATGGGCCGGGTGTTCAAGGCCGAGCACGGCACGATGCACCGCGTCGTGGCCCTGAAGGTGCTGGCCCCGCAATTGACGCGGACCGAGCGCGCCCGGAACCTTTTCGAGAACGAAGTTCGCGCCGCCGCACGGCTGGTCCATCCGCACATCGTCACCGCGTTCGACGCCAACCAGGTCGGCGAGCGGTATTTCCTCGTCCTCGAATATATCGACGGGCCGAACCTGGCGTCGCTGGTCCGCGAGCAGGGGCCGTTGCGGGTCGGGCAGGCGTGCGAGTTTGTCCGACACGCGGCACTCGGTCTGCAGCATGCCTTCGAACTGGGAATGGTCCACCGCGATATCAAGCCGTCCAATTTGATCGTCCAGCCGCCACGTCCGCGGGCCGCGTATCAGGGCGGCGTCGTCAAGATCCTCGATTTCGGCCTCGCCCGCCTCGGCATGGAGGGGATCGACCCGGTCGCCCCCGGCGGCGATCTCGTCATGGGCACGCCCGATTACCTTTCGCCGGAACAGGGCCGGAACCTGGACGACGCGGATATCCGCTCGGATTTGTACAGCCTCGGCTGCACCTTGTACTACGTACTGACCGGCGAAGTCCCATTCCCGGGCGGGACGTCGCTGGAGAAGTTGGTCAAGCACGGCACGACCGAGCCGGAGCCGGTCGAGCAGTTGCGGCCCGTCGTACCGCCCGGCATTGCTGCCGTCGTCCGGCGGTTGATGGCGAAGCATCCGGAGGACCGGTTCGCGACCCCCGCGGAACTCGCCCGGGCATTGGAGCCGTTTTCGGAGGTGTACCCGCTGACGTGGGCCGGCCGGCCGCCGGTGCCCGTGTCGACGTCCAGCAACGCCGACCTCCTCGCCGCGTCCGACCTGGCGCCCGGCGGCGGGACGAGCGTTCTGAGCGGCACCCAGTCGATCGACGCCCAGACGACGTTGTCGCTCGATGAGGTGAAAGCCCTGCACGGCCCCGGCGGCCGCGGCTGGCGGTGGTTGCGAGTTATGCTCTTTTTATTGGCGGTCGCCGCCGGCTTCGCGATCGGGGCCTACCTGATCGCCGGCGGCATGGGTGAGTGATTTGGCGAGCTGGGTCGCGTGAGCGCCCCGAGGACTCTC
>DATJGQ010001080.1:0-6647 GCA_035494815.1 Gemmataceae bacterium | reverse complement strand
GGCGGAACAAGTCACGGCTGCATCACGGCTGCCATTTCACCCGATAAATGCTTCCCTTCCCCTCGTGCGAGCTGTAATAGCTCATCCACAATTTGCCGTCGTGCCAGACCATCCCCGCGTAGCTGTTGTCGCCGCCGCTGGGGAGCGTCACCAGCGGCGTCAACATGCCGGCACCGACGTCGAGGCGGGCGACGACCGTTTGTGGCTTACCCTCGCGCGTCATTCGTCCGGCGGCGAACCAGCGGCCGTCGGGCAGTTTCAGCAGACACGGTCCGCCGAGCGATGCGCCCAAGTCCTTCCACGTCCAGGCGGTGTAAGGAGGGCGGCTCGTGCCGAGCTGCGCCGTGTTGGGCGTGCCGTCGCGACGCAAGAGGCAGATCATTGCGTCGCCGTCGAACGCGAGCGCCGCTTCCGTCCCGCCGGGCCGGCCGAGATCGCTGACCTTTTCGTAATTCAACCCGTCACGGCTTCTGTAGAGCGTCGCCGAGTAGCTCTTCGACTTTTCTTTCGGATCCCACGAATAGGCGACGCCATACGCGATGCCGCCGTGCCAGGCGACGCGCCACAACCATTGCCAGCTGCCGACGACTTTTCGCGGCGGCGTCCAACTCGTGCCGTCGGCGGAGAACGTGACGAACGAAAAGTGATCCGTGACCGGGTTGCGCGTCGGCGGGACGGCCGCGCCGCCGTTGAGCATCAGTCGGCCGTCGGGCGTGATCGATAAGTGCGGGTCGCGCAGGTCGGCGCCGTCCTGCGCGATCGTCGCGGCCGGCGTCCAGACGTCGCCGTCGTCGGAGGTCAGCACACGGATCGTTCCCGCGCCGGCGGCGTGTCCGGTCCCTTCGCGGAAGCAGCAGTACCAACGGTCGCGCCAGCGGATCAAGTCGGTGAAGGCGTTGTGCGGCGCCTTGTCCCAGATCTTGCGGACGTCCGGCGGGCCGGCAGCGTCGGCGACCGGAGGGGCCGTGGCGAGCAGCGTCATCAGCACAAACGGAGACATGTGCGACCCTCGCATGGGCGGCGACTTTTTTAGCAAATGGTTTGAACGCGCCAAGCGCGGGGCGCAACCTGATGGGTGAGATGACCGACCCGGCCGATCGGCTTTACGAGCGCGTCCAGGTGCTCCGGGCCCAGGCCGGCGACGCGGAGGCGTTCGCCGACCTGGTCGGCCGCTATCACGCGCGGCTGGGCTACTACCTCGGAAAGTTGCTCGCGAAGCCGCAAACGGTCGATGACGTCCTCCAGGACGTTTGGTTGGACGTCTGGCGCGGGTTGCCGCGACTGCGGGACGCGGCCGCCTTCCCGGCCTGGATGTATCGGGTGGCCCGCGACCGGGCGGTGCGGACTTATCGCATGCCGCCACAACCGCGACCGCTCGAGCCCGACGACGTGCTCTCCGATTCGGACGACGCCGACGAGTTCACGCCCGATGACGCCGCCCGCGTGCACGCCGCCCTCGACGCGCTCGCCCCGGAGTTCCGCGAGGTGCTGGTGCTGCGGTTTCTCGAAGAGATGGCCTACGCCGACATCGCCCGCGTGGTCGACTGCCCGGTCGGCACCGTCCGATCGCGGCTACATCACGCCAAACTGGCCCTGCGCCGCCAACTGGAAAGGACCATGACCCGTGACTGAAAAAGAGTTGGGCGAGTCGCTGTTGACCTGGGACGCCTATGGCAAGCCGACCGACCCGCGGATGGTGACGATGGCGGTGTTGGCGCGCGACCGCCGGCGGGTCCGCTGGGCGACCGCCCTGGCCGTCCTGTTCTGGCTGCTGGCCATCGGCGCCGTCATCGGCATGGTCATTTTCTTCCACGTGCAGCTCGAACCGCGGCTGAAACTCTACGTGCGGACGGTCGAGGGACGAGACATCGCGGCGTGGGTGATGGTCGCGCAGTGGGCCGCGGATGCGGTATTTGTGACGGCCCTGATCGTACTACTGGCCGCGCTGAGCACGGTGGCCCTGGTGTTCGCGTCTCGCCGGGCGACGCTGCGGCAGGTGAACGCCAACCTCGCGGCGATCGCCGAGGAGTTGCGGCAGTTGCGAAAAGGCGGCACTGCGGTACACTCGCAGCATGGCCTGCCTGGTCCTTCATAACGGGACGGCGATCCTGCAGGACGCTCTGTTGGCCGATGCGCTCGTCCTGGTCGAGGACGGCCGGATCGCCTCGGTCATGTCTGGGACGCCGGTCCCCCGTTCATATGGCTCGCTGATCGATCTCGCGGGCGGGTACGTCGCACCGGGTTTCGTCGATCTGCACGTTCACGGCGGCGCCGGCGCCGACTTCATGGACGGGACGCCCGAGGCGTTCGCGAGCGTTTGTCGCGCCCACGCCCGCCACGGCACGACCAGCCTGACGCCGACGAGCACCGTCGCCCGTCACGACCAGACGCTGCGGTTCCTGGAGCTGTGCCGCCGATTTCGCGATGAATCCACCGGCGGCGCCCGCGTGCTCGGGGGGCATCTGTACGGGCCGTACTTCGCGCCGGACGCTCGCGGCTGTCACCCGGCCGCGGATTTGCGACCGCCGACGCCGGCGGATTACGAACCGTTCCTCGCGTTCGCCGGGGACGGGCTGCTGACGGCCACCATCGCGCCGGAACTGCCCGGGGCGGACGCGTTCGTGCGGGCCTGTCGTTCGCGCGGCGTCCGCTGCAACGCCGGCCACTCGTTCGCGACCTTCGAGCAGATGGCGGCGGCCGTCAGCTGGGGCGTGCGGCACGTCGATCATCTCTTCTGCGCGATGTCCGATCGCGCGCGCTTGCGGCAGACGCAGACTTACCCCATGCGCGGCGGCGTCATGGAGGCGACACTGTTCTTCGACGAACTGACCACAGAAGTCATCGCCGACGGCAAACACCTGCAGGGCGAATTGTTGAAGCTCGCATATAAGGTGAAGGGCCCGGACCGGCTGACACTCGTGACCGATTGCATGCGGGCGTTGGACATGCCGGACGGCGAGTACCTGTTCGGCCCGCTCGACGGCGGCGAGCGGGTACGTCGGGCGGACGGCGTCGGCATCACGCTCGACGGCACGGCGCTCGCCTCCGGGGTTACCGGACTCGATCACGCGGTGCGGACGTTTCATCGGCTGACCGGGGTGCCGCTGCCGGAGGTCGTGCGGATGGCGAGTTTGACGCCGGCGCGGGTGTTGGGATTGGAGAACGAGATCGGCAGTCTGGCGGCGGGGAAGCGCGCGGACCTGGTCGTGCTCGATCGCGAACTGGAAGTGCGGCAAGTCTTCGTCGGCGGCGAGCGCATGCCGCTTGCGGCTTAGCGCACGCGTGCATAGCCGCAAGCGGCAAATTCCTCGCGTTACAATACCTGCATGGCCCCGCTCGAAGCCCGTGTCAAAGAGCAAGCTCGTTCGCTCGGCTTCTCGCTCGTCGGCATCGCCCGCGCCGCCGAGGCGGACGGCTTCGCGCGCTTGAGCGCCTGGCTCGCCCGCGGGTTCGCCGGCGAGATGGCGTACATGTCCCGCCACGCCGCCGCCCGCCGCCATCCGGCCGCGATCGTCCCGGAAGTCCGCAGCGTGGTTATGGTCGGCATGGAGTATGAATCCGTCTCACCAGCCCGAAGCGCGAGCGAGGGAACACGCCCCCCCCTCGCTCGCGCTTCGGGCTGGTCCAAGATCTCGCGTTATGCCCGCGGGCGCGATTATCATCTCGTCCTCCGCGATCGACTGAATCGCCTGCTCGCGTGGGTTCGCGAACAGGTCCCGGCGTGCGTCGGCCGTGGCGTCGTTGACACGGCCCCGCTCTTGGAGCGCGACTTCGCCCGCCGGGCCGGCCTCGGCTGGATCGGCAAGAACACGATGCTCATCAATAAGCACCGGGGAAGTTATTTCTTCCTCGGCGCCCTGCTCCTCGATTTAGACCTGACGCCGGATGAGCCACACGTCGCCGATCACTGCGGTACCTGCACCGCCTGCCTCAAAGCCTGTCCGACGGACGCCTTCGCCGGGCCCGGCTGGCTCGACGCCCGCAAGTGCATCAGTTACCTGACCATCGAACTCCGCTCGCCGATGCCCGAAGATCTACGCCCCGGCGTCGGCGACTGGCTCTTCGGCTGCGACGTTTGCCAGGAAGTCTGTCCGTGGAACCGCAAGGACGCGAGCGACCCGGAGTCGGTCGAGGCTGTCGAGATTCTTGGCCTGACCGACGACGAGTTTCGCCACCGCTACAAAGGCACGGCGCTCGAGCGGACGCGCCGCCGCGGCCTCGTCCGGAACGCTGCGGTCATCCTCGGCAATACAGGGGATGAACGCGCCCTGCCCGCGCTGGAGCGGGCGCTCGGTGACCCGGAACCGATAGTCCGCGACGCCGCCGCGTGGGCGATCGCGCAGATCCGCCGGCGAACCGAATCCGAAAAAACTCCCGAAAAGTTGTACGAACCGGCCCGCTCGGCGGAGTAAGAGGGCATGAGCAGAGCGTGTGACGCCGCGACAGCCCCGCGGGCGGCCCGGCCGGGCTGGTTCGGCCGGTTGTTGCCGGCGCGGCTGCCCGAAGAGGGGAGCGACGCCGGTCTGTTGGACCGGTTCGTTCGGGCGCGAGACGAACCCGCCTTCGCCGCGCTCATGGACCGACACGGCCCGATGGTCATGGGTGTGTGTCGCCGTGTGCTGCGGGACGCGCACGCCGTGGACGACGCGTTCCAGGCGACGTTTCTCGTGCTCGTGCGCAAGGCGGCGTCGCTCCGCCGGCCGAATCTACTCGGCAACTGGCTCTACGGCGTGGCCTACCGCGTCGCGCGGCAGGCGCGGGCTGCCGCCGCGCGACAGCCGGCCCTGGGAAGGCAGGTCGAGGAGATGCCCGCCGGCGAAGTCGTCGACGAAAACGTGTGGGACGAACTCCGCCCCGTCCTCGACGCGGAAATCGACCGCCTGCCCGAGAAGTACCGTGCGCCGGTCGTCCTTTGTCACCTCGAGGGAAAGACCTATGCCGAGGCGGCGCGGGCGCTCGGCTGGGCGGAGGGGACGGTGTCCGGGCGGCTGGCGCGGGCGCGGGAAAAACTCCGCAAGCGGCTGTCGCAACGCGGCGTGACACTCTCGGCCGCTGCCGTGGGGGCGACGCTCTGTCAGAAAGGTTCCGCGGCGGTGCCGGCGGCGCTGGCGCAGGCGACGCTCCGCGGCGCGCTGTTCGCCGCTTCCGGAAAAGCGGCGACCGCGGGATTGATCTCTGCACAGTCGCTGGCGCTCTCGCAAACGGCGCTGCGAATGACGCTGGCGTTCAAGCTCAAGCTGCTGACGGCGGTCGTCGTGCTGGGCGGTGCCGCAGCGGGCGTCTGGGGGCTGGCGCAGCCGGGCCGCCCGCTCTGGAAGTTTCTGGAGGCCCACTCCGCACAACTGGCGGCGCCGGACCGCGATAAGCTCGCCGGGACCTGGGATAGTGCCGTTTCCAACGTGACCTGGACGTTCAGCGGCAACGAGATTCTCGTCCGCGAGGGCGGGACGGAGCGGCGGGGGACTTACCGGCTGGACCGCCACCTGGTCGTCCACCCGATCATCGACGTGACGCTGCCGGCCGCGGACGGGCGACCAGAGTTGAGGCTCTACGGGGCCTACGAGATCGACTATCAGAACAGTTTGAAAGTCTGCGTCAACACGGATCCGGCCGTTCGACCGAAGACGGTCCAGCCGCGTGCGGCCAATGGCGACGTGCGGTACGACTTCAAGCGGCGGTGACGCACCGCTGCGATCGGCACAACAATATCCAAGGAGCGCTCATGACTCACTCGCCCCGGCGGGCGGTCCGGCCCGCGTTCACCCTGATCGAGCTGCTGGTCGTGATCGGCATCATCGGCGTGCTCGTCGGGCTGCTGTTGCCGGCGGTGCAGCGGGTGCGGGAGGCGGGCAATCGCGCCAAGTGTCAAAACAACCTCAAGCAGGTCGGCCTCGCCGCGCACATGGCCCACGACGCGAACCGGAAACTGCCGCCCGCACTCGGCTGGTATCCCGGGACGGCGTCCGGCGCGAACGGCCCCGCCGTGTTCCATCTGCTACCCTATTTGGAGCAGGACAACCTCTTCAAGAGTTCGCCGCGCGACGTCGCGGGGAATTACGCCAGCTTTGACCCGGCCGGCCGTTCAGCTGCATATGCCGTCGGCGTGCCGGTCTTCGTCTGCCCGTCGGACCCGAATGTGGGAATGGGCGGGGCCGTGGACCTTGGCGACGAGTTCCCGCAGTCGCCGCGGTGGGGTGCGGCATGCTACGCGGCGAATTACGCGGCATTAGGAGGCACGTACGACGCCGACGGCAACCCGGACCGCTGGCAGGGCACGGCGACGATTCCCGGTTCGTTCCCGGACGGCACGTCGACGACGATCCTGTTCGCCGAGAAGTACGCCGTCTGCGTGTCGGCGTCGCCGCACTACGCCTTTCGCGGCGGCAGCCTGTGGGCGTGGCCCAACCCCGACGCGACGTTCAGCCCGACGTTCGCCTCGTTCAACACCGGCGCCGCGTCGCTGTTCCAGACGCAACCGGGCGTCGACATGATCCACAACGAAAGCATGTGCGACGCCAGCCGCGCTTCGACCGCCCACCCGGACGGCATCCAGGTCGCGATGGCCGACGGCAGTGTTCGTGTCCTCGCACCGACGACGCGGCCCGCGGTCTGGTGGGCGTTATGTACGCCGGCGGGCGGCGAAACGG
>DATJGQ010001079.1:0-2568 GCA_035494815.1 Gemmataceae bacterium | reverse complement strand
CTCCCGAGGTTGAGGACCCGGTAGCCGAGCACTTCCGCCTTGGCCCGCGCGGCGGCCAGCGCGCGGGCGTTGTTGCCGAGGATGAGGTTGTGGACGTGATTGGGCACCGCCTTGAGCGTCTCCGGCAGTTCGCCGGCCGCCCCGCTCTCCAGGTGGCTGCGCACGGCGGCCGGGACACGATCGAGTAAACCATAGCGATGAAGAACGGCCAGCGCGTCGGCGAAGGTCGTCGGGTCGCGGACGGTGGGGCCGGAGGCGATCACGTCGAGCGGGTCGCCGACGACATCCGAGATAATCAGGCTGAACAGCCGGCCGCGGCTCGCCCGCGCCAGCCCGCCGCCCTTGAAGCGCGACAGGTGCTTGCGGACGGCGTTCATCTCGGTGATCGTCGCCCCGCTGGCGTGTAGCAGGCGGGTGACGGCCTGCTTGTCGGCGAGCTTGACGCCATCCGTGGGCGCCGGCAACAGGGCCGATCCGCCGCCGGATAGGAGGCACACGACCACGTCCCCCGGCTCGGCGCGAGCCACGAGATCGAGCATCCGGGCCGTGCCGGCGACGCCCGCCGCCGTCGGCTCGTTGCTGCCGGCCGGCCGGGCGGCGTGCAGCTCGATCGCCCGTAAGGGTCGCACCGCCTCCGCCGGCACGTTGACCACGCCCGTCACGCGGTCGAGCCGGTCGGCCAGCGCCTCCTCCAGCCCCGCCGCCATCGCCGCTCCCGCCTTGCCGCCGCCGACCACGAGGATGCGGTCCGCCTGAGCCAAGGACTGGGCCAGCCACGAATGGGGCGCCGTGACCGCCTCGCGTACCAGCGCGTCCGGGCGGACGGCGGCCACGGCGGCATCCCAGATGGCCCGAGCGTCGGCTCGGAGCTGCTTCGCGGACATCGGCGAGCCTCCCTGGCAAAGTGCTCTGGGAAGTGCGTGCCGTTAGTGTAGCGTCATTAACCTGTTGTGCCCAATCCAGCGCCTCGGGGTGAAGCCCCGGACTGCGGGAGCGAATACAGGATTAGAACGAGCCGACCAGCCCGGTGCGTGTTCGCCTTCGGGCTGCGTGGGCCGGCCGTTGCCGAGGGTTCCAGCCATGTTTCTGGGGTTGTCGGTTTGGTGGTGGGTCGTCGGGGCCGCCTTGCTCGCCCTAGCCTTGTCCGGCATCCGCGTCGCCCAGGAGTACCAGCGGGCGGTCGTGTTCCGCCTGGGGCGGTTCCACTCCGTGCGCGGCCCGGGGCTGTACTACAACATCCCGCTCATTGAGTGGCAGAAGAAGGTCGATATGCGGACGGTGACGGTCAACGTCGAGCCGCAGGAGACGATCACCAAGGACTCGGTCACGGTCAAGGTGAACGCCGTCCTCTGGTACCGGGTCACGGAGCCGTTCAAGGCGATCCTGGAGGTCGCCGACTTCCGCTCGGCCGTCTACCAGGTCGCCCTGACGAGCCTGCGGAACATCATCGGCCAGCACGTCCTCGACGAGGTGCTCAAGGAGCGCGACCAGATCAACGCCAAGCTCAAGGTGATCGTGGACCAGGCCACCGACCCGTGGGGTGCGCAGGTCGAACTGGTCGAGATGAAAGACGTGGAGATCCCGCAGTCGATGCAGCGGGCGATGGCCCGCGAGGCCGAGGCGGTGCGCGAGAAGCGGGCCCGCATCATCAAGGCCGAGGCCGAGCAGGAGTCGTCCGTGAAGCTGGCCGAGGCGTCGAAGATGATCACGCAAAACCCGCTCGGCCTGGAGCTTCGGCGCATGCAGATGATCTCCGAGGTCGGCGCCGAACAGAACACGACGACGATCATCATGATGCCGTCGGAGTTCGTCACTCTGGCCGAGGGCCTAGGCCGGCACTTCACGGCCGGCCCGGCCCGTGGCGCCGCCCCGGTCCCGGCCAACGGAGCGCCGACCGAAGCCCGTTGACGGCACCAGTCGCGGCGGCACGGAAACGCAAGACTCTCCCCGTGCCGCCGTTGACCGGACAGCGACCTCAATCCACTCGACAGAATGACACTGCCGTGTCACCGCATCGTTCGGGACCGGACACCGCGACCCATCCAACAACCTCCCACGTTCTGGGAGAGCGGTGATGATCCGAACCACACGAATGGGAGAGGGTACGCCCGAACTCACAATCAAACTCGCAGCTCTACCACAACTTTTCTCTCAGACCTGCAAGAAAATGGTGAGACTCTCCCGAAGACCTAAACTCCGCAGAGCAATAGACGTGCGTGAGCGGCCGTCCGAATACTCACCGTTCGACCCCCGCTTTTTCGTGCGCTCTTCGGAAAAAAGCTGGTTTTCTTTCTTGACAAGCCTACAATCGTGAGGTAGCGTCAACCCCCGCATGGTAGATGTAGCTAGCGTAGTCCGCCCACATTACTGAACGGGGAGATCGCCCGCAGTCACCGCATGCTAATCCCACCGAGTCTCGCCCACATCTCAGCGACTGACCTGTGGACGCCAGACTCCCGACGGTGGGTCGAGGTCCCGGTCGGCCTCCTCCAGGTCTGTGTCTGAACGCCGCGCTCGGCGAATGGAGAGCGCGCCGTAACGTAATACGGCTCTGCCCAGACAGCCGGC
>DATJGQ010001078.1:0-8750 GCA_035494815.1 Gemmataceae bacterium | reverse complement strand
GGGCGGCAACGGCGGCGACTGCGCTTCCGGGGCCAGCACCTGCGCGACGATGGGCCGAAATTCCTCCACCCACCGCCGTAAGGTCGTCGCATCCTTCGCGGAAAACTCGGCGACCGACGCCAAAGTCTTGTCGAGATCGGTCCAGAACTGAAGCGAACGCCCGTCAGGCAGAATGAGCGCGACGTTCAACTCCGGTTCCACGTATCGGGCGCCGTGTCGATGCAACTCCAGGTCGCGATACCACGGCATCGCGGTGACGGCACGGTGGAAGAACGAATGGGTGTTGTGCCAGAAGCCGGGACGCCGCGGATTCTCTTCGGTGGCCAGGCCGCCGCCCGGAACGGCCGCCCGGTCGAGGCTCAGGACACGCAGTCCGCTGCGTGCCAGATAGGCGTGCAGCACCAGCGCGTTGTGCCCGGTGCCCAGGATGATGCCGTCGTAGGAAGCGCTCATGTGTATGAGTGAGCCGGCTCTACCGGCCGCGATGGTTGCCCTCGGCGTGAGCGGCGGCGGCATCGATTTCGTGCCGGCCGCCGAGCAGGTTGCCGACGACCAGGTTGCCGCGTCCCCCCGTCAGTCGCAGCGACATCGGGCCATCGCCGCCGGGTCGGTCGTCGCGGATCAGACAACCGGAAATGCGGCTGTCCGACACGTCTTTGACCAGCAGCCCGACGTTATCGCAATCGAGAATGGTGCAGTTACTCAGGTTCAGGCGGCGACAGTTCTCGATTCGCACGCCGGCCGGGGCATGCCGGACGCCGTTGACGTGCAGACCGGTGATGGTGCAATCGGTGCAGCTGCGGACGACCACGCCGTGATTGGCCCGGCCGCGGTCCTCGGCATTGTAGCGGGGGTTGCGGTCCAAGTTGTTCGGCCCGACGACGACGTTGGTACTTTCCTCGATCAAGAGGTCGTGCGCAAAACCCGCCCAAAACGTATTGCCCACGACAGTCACACCTCGGCAGTCCTTCAGGTGCACGTTGACGTCCACGTCGCTCAGGACGTTGTCGGCGATCGTGACGTTGCCCTCCGACACCGGCTCCGCGGCGCGGGGCGGACGGCTCCGGCCGACCACCCGGACATTTGCCGAGCCGGGCGAGTTGTGGTTGTGCTGCAGGGTGCAGCCGGTGATGGCCACCTCGCCGGTACCGTTCGTGCCGCCGGTGCAGTCAATCAGGACGTTGGCCGTCGGCCCGTCGTCGGGGCTTTGGTTGCTCTCGATGTCGGACCCGGAGATCTGGATATTGCGGACGTCGCCGGCGCGGGAGACGACGCCGCCACGGGCGTTGTAGCTGATATGGCAGCCGACGATGTTCGACTGGTGCAGGTTGACGTCGTCGTAGTACACGCCGATGCCGCGGTTGTGGTAGATGTGGCAGTTCGCGAGGATGATATTGCGATTGCGGCCGGTCAGGTGGACGCCGTGCAGCGCCTCGCGGACGACGAAGCGGGTGACGGTCAGTTGCATCGTCCCGGTCGCTTGCAGGCCGACAGCCTCGGCGTGATCGCCCACAACTTCCAGGCCGTCCACCGTCGGGGTACGCTGGTTCCGCCAGACGTTTTCGCGAAACGTCCCCGGGGCCGCGGAGCCGGCGTGTGTGCCGACGAACTTAAACGCCGGTCCGGCCCCGGCCATGACGACGCGAGCCGTGCCGTCGCCGACCAGCGCCGTAAATCCGACCCGGTCCAGGTCGATGACCACGGTCCGTGACAGGCGGAAGGTCCCTTTCGGGAATCGGACCGTCCCCGCCTGACTTTCCACGGCCCGTTGGATGGCGGCCGTGTCGTCGGCTTGCCCGTCGCCGCGGGCGCCGAACGCGCGGACATCGCCGGCAGTGACGCCGTTCCGGTCCGGCGCCTGACTATGCGTGGCGGTCAGCGCCCCGATCGCGGCCGCGCCGGCGAGTGCGATCACGACCACCCACGGCCTCGGCGTTCGGCGCATCTTGCAAATCTCCGGGAATGACACCTAGCCTGGGAGCAGCGCACGCGCGTTGCGGTGCTGGATCGCGGACAGCTCGTCGTCCTTGACCGCCGACTCGCGAATCTTGTTGAGCGCGGACTCCGGGTAGAACAGCGGGAAATGGCTTCCGAACAAGACGTGTTCCGGGCCGATCCGCTGCAGCATCTTGGCCAGGCCGCCGATGCTTTCCACGTTGGCGAAGTCGAAAGACACTTTGCCGGTTCGCGCCAGCACGAGCGGCGTCTCGTCGCGCGGATTGAACGCGGCGTTCAAGACCTGCACGCGCACGTTTTGCAAGCGCGTCAGCACCGCCGGTAGCGGATTGAGGTCGACCGCCGGCACCTGCATGAGCGGATGGTGCGTCCGTTCGTCTTCCATGCGAACCGCGATCTGCACAATCAATCGGCGCTCCGAGGCATTTTGCAAGAGACGGACGAACGCCGAGTCGTCGAGTCGGTAGCCGTGATAGTTCGGGTGCAGACGGACGCCGGGCATGCGATGCCGCTCGTGGCAGCGGCGAACGTCCTCTTCCCAATCCGGCAGTCGCGGGTTGACCGATCCGAACGGAATCAGGAATTTCGGAAAGCGCTGGCTCTCTTCCGCGAGCCGCACGTTGACGCCGGCCAGGTCCTTGTGCAGCATCCCCTCAAAGCTCCCGGTCCACGCCTCCGTGATGCCGACGCTGCGGAGCTTTTTGACGATGTCGGCCGTTTCGAACCACGGCGGACGGCGGAACGGCCAGACGCCGACGTGCACGTTCGTGTCGATGATCATGGCTTGATCCCTTTCGCCCGCAGGATCGGCGTCAGGATCCGGCGGAGGTTCTCGCCGAGGATGAGCCGTTTGGCGGCGTCGGGGACGTCGGCGCCTTGGACCTTGGCGAGTTGCGAGGCGAAGCCGCGGCCGGGCACGTCGCTGCCGTAGACCACGCGTTCCGCGCCCAATTCGCGGACGGCCATTTCGACAAAGCCGGTCGTGGGATTGCTGCCGGCCGTCTCGGCGAGGACGTTCGGCGACCCGCGGATCACCCGCAGGCCGAGCGACCAGTCGCCGCCGCTGTGGACGCAGACGAAGGTCGTCTTGGGATGCCGCCGGGCCAATTCGGCGAGGTCGAGCGGCGTCGATTCGCCCGGGCCGTTGCCGAGGATGTTCATCCAGGTGTGCTGAATGACCGGCACCTGGAGTTCTCCGGCCCGCGCGGCGATCGCGTCGGCTTCCGGGACGGAACACCGCCGCGCGACCCAGAGCTTGACGCCGACCATCGGTCCGTCTTTGACGCAGCGATCCAACTCCTGCACGCTGAATTCCGGGTAATGGCTGCTCAGGTAGACAAACCCGAACGCGCGATCTGGATAGCGGCGGACGGCCTGCAACGCCTGGTCGTTCTGCCGGCGAATCTCCTCCGGCGGCGGATCGACCACGATCGGGTAACCCATGTGGACCATCAATCGATCCACGCCAAGCCGGTCGGCGTAACGGATCAGGTTGCCGAGTTTCTCCTCCGGCGTGCGGCCTTCGCCGCTGAGGTGGCAGTGCGTATCCCATATGATCGGTTTGTCGGTCGGCGCCTCCGCAACGACGGTTCGGCCGGCGGCCAGCGAATAACTGCCGGCGACGATCGCGCCGAGCGCTTCCCGCCGACTCAAGGGAATGGGTTCCATAACTGGTTCTCGCGGATACGGTCGTTGCTCACGGGCCCAACGGCACTTGCTTCTCGATTCGTTGCGGGGCGTGCGCCTTGAGATAATCGCGGTGCTTCTTCAGGGCCTCGACGGCCGGCAGGAGATAGTCGGCCAACGCTTCCAGGATTTTCAGGCCCAGTTCGATGTCGGGCCGGCCCTGGTGCGTCAGGCCGACTGTTCCATGCGATGAGTGTTCGCGCTCGGTGTCGTAGCGGAAGCCGCGGGTGCCGCGTAATCGCAGCGCGTGGATCGCGTCGCGAATCTCGGGGTTTTGGTCCTGCCCGCTTTTGAGCCCGACCTTGGCCAACTCCGGCTCGGCGATCGGGCGCTCCTGCCCCAACAGTCGCATCGCCGCGTAGTCGATGATGGCTTCGCCGGCACTGCCGGAGTAGTCCGCGAGCAGCCGGCGGAGCGGCTCGCTCGTCAGGCCTTTCGTCGCGACGAGGGAGGCCACGGGAATCTCGCCTTCGATGTCAAAGAGGTCACGGGCGGCAACCAGTCCCGCGGTGTCTTCGGGGTTTGTGTAGCAGATCAGAAAGATGCGGCCGAAGCCCTGCGTGTGCAGACTGCGGACCACCGCTTTGAGCACCTGAATGTGAAACTCATAGGAGAACGGGACAGTGCCCGGGTAGAGTCGGGTCGCGCCGGCGAAGCAGGTGAAGATGTGCGGGTACACCAGGCCGTTGCACTTCCGGGCCATGAGCGTGGCGACCGCTTCGGCCCCGTGGGTGTGGACCCCCAGCGTCGTCCACGGCCCATGTCCGCTGACGGGCCCGTGCGGCACGAAGATTACGTCGTTCGATTTCATCCATTCGCCGACCTCGCGCGAAGTGAGCAGGTCGAGGCGAACGATTCCCGACGGCCCGGTCGCCGCGTTCCCGGCGGCGACAGGCTCGGCGGCCGGCGCGGCCAGGCCGCGCGCGGTCGCGGTCAAAGCCGCGCCCGCCGCGGCCCCCTTCGTCACGAATCGGCGGCGATCGATTTCCTCAGGCATCGTTGTCCTCCAAGGTGAGCAGTCCCGTACCCGAGCGGCCGGCCAATCGGCGACCGCTATTTCTCCATGACCTGCATGCTGATCGCCGACGGATGCTTCGGCGAGCGATGGACCTGTTGGCGGGCGGGTTGAAAGTCACCGTCCTTGGCTTCGAAAATGTTGGCGATGTATTTCTGCGGGTTGCGATCGATCAAGGGGAACCACGTGCTCTGCACCTGCATCATGATCTTATGTCCCTTGCGGAAAGAGTGATGGCTCCAGTGCAGGTCGATGGCGTACTCGGTTACTTCGCCGGGAATGACGGGCTCGGGCCTCTCGAAGCTCTTGCGGAAGCGGCCGCGGAACGGCTCGCCGCTGACGAGAAGCTGGAAGCCGCCCATGCCCGGGTTCTTCTCGATCTTTTCCGGATAGACGTCGATCAGGCGAACGACCCAGTCGCAATCTGTCCCACTCGTCGCGGCGAAGAGATGAGCGGTCAGCGACCCGGCGACGGTCACGTCCTCTTCGAGCGGGTCGGTTTCATACGTCAGCACATCGGGTCTATGTTGGGTGAAGCGCTGGTCCTCGACCATCCATTCCTGCCATTCGCGGCCCGGATACGTCGGCGTGACCGGCCGCGGCCGATACGGCACCGGCTTCGCCGGGTCGGAGACGTACTCGTCGAACGCGGACCCGGACTCCGCCGGCGGTTCGAACGCGAGCTTGCCGTTCGGATGGAAAAAGAGCTTGCGCGTCACACTCCCCTTCGGCGGCCAGCGGTCGTGGGACACCCACTTGTTGCTGCCGGTCTGGAACATCAGCGCTTCCGGAGGTTTCTCGCCCTTGTCTTTGAGGTGGCGGGCGAAGAAGGGAGCCTGCACCTTCGCCCGGAAATGCTTGCCCGTGTCGCCGTCGAAGGTCACGCGGCCGAGCTTGTCCCCTGGCCCCGTCTGCCAGCCGCCGTGGTTCCACGGACCGACGACGAGATAGTTCTCGTCGCTCTTGTCATGGGGCTCGAGTAACTCATAGGTCTTGAGCGGCCCGTAGAAGTCCTCCTGGTCGTACCAGCCGGCGACGTGCAGCGTCGGCACGGTAACGCGCTTGAGATACGGCGCCGACGACTGCCGTTTCCAAAACTCGTCGTAGTTCGGATGCGCGACGAAATCGTTCCACGTCGGCATCTTTCCCTTGAAGTACTTCGGGTTGACGTTCGACAGCGCCCCAAGTTTCAGATACCACTCGAACGTGTCGTAGCGGTCGAACGCGAAGCTGAAATTGCTCTTGTCCGTCTCCATCATCGCGACGTACTCGAAACCGTAGCTGAGTCGGAAGGCGCCGTTGTGATGGAAGTCGTCGCCGAGGAACATGTCGGCGGGCGCTGCCTGCGGAGAGGCCGCCTTGAGCGCGGGATGCGGGTCGAGCAGCGCCATTACCGTCAGCCAGCCGGGGTAGCTGACGCCGAGCATGCCGAGGCGGCCGTTGTTGTTCGGCACGTTCTTGAGCAGCCAGTCGATGGTGTCGTTCGCGTCGGTGCCTTCGTCGATCGCGGTCGGGCTTTTGGAATCGCGCGGCGGCCGCTGCATCACGAATCGCCCTTCCGACTTGTGCCGGCCGCGGATGTCCTGAAAGACGAAGATGTAGCCGTCGTCCGCCAGGTCCTTGAAGTACGCTTTGAGCGCCTTCGGCCCGCGCGACTCGGCGCCGTAGGGCGTTCGCATCATGACGAACGGCAGCGCCCCTTTCTGCTCTTTCGGCACGTACACGGTCGTGTACAGCTTCACGCCGTCGCGCATCGGGATCATCTCGGCCGTGCGCGTGAACTGTTTGGCCTGTTCCTCCAGGTCCTTGGGCGTGACTTCCTGCGCCGCTGCGACGCCGGCGCCCGATAGTGCGACGAGTAGCACACGGGTAAGCGTATTGAGGCGGCCGCGAGTCATCGCTCATCCTTTCTCAGCGCCAGGAAGGGCCCGCAGGTACATCAGAGTCTCCTCCAGCCTCACGACGTCGGCGAAGCGAGCTTTGATGTCGCCGAGCGTCCACTCGTGGGCAAGTTCCGAACGATCTTGAACGGCTTCCCGGACGACGATCGGCCGGAGCTGATGACTTTTTGCGTCTGTCGCCGTCGCTCGCACGCAGGCGCTCGTCGAGCAGCCGGTAATCAGGAGTGTATCGACGCGGTGCGCGATCAAGTGACCGACCAGCGCCGTCCCCGCGAAAGCGCTGGCGTGCTCCTTCGCGATCACCAGCTCACCGGGTAAGGGTTTGACGCGCTCGTCGATCTCGCATGCCCGTCGGTCCCATTTGCGAAAGCTCGGTGAGAAGTCGGCGGCCGACTTCAATTGCGGCACGTCCGAATACGGCGAAGTCGTATAGTAAATCGGGACGCCCTTCGCACGAGCGATCGGCAGGAGCCGTCGAATCGCGTCGATCGCGGCGTCGAGGCGCGACGAGCCGCCGGCATAGGCGGAGTCGGTCCAACCGTACGCCATGTCGATGACGACCAGCGCCGGTTGCTGCCCGAACCCGAACCGGCCCTGGAAGATGCCGCGCTCGCGATAGTAATCGTCCACGGCGTCTATCGCCGCTCGCAAGCCCTGCATCAGGTCCATCGCTCGACCTCGCGTGAAGAATCGGACACAAGCGTATCCACGCACACCGACCTCGTAAAGCCTTCAGAAAGCTCGGTGCATCTAATTGCAACCGCGCACTGGTCCGAGTAGCCTCACCTGTGACGCCGAATGAGTGGGAGGGTAATATGCGAGCGCTGATCCTGGTCCTTTCTACGGTCTCCTTGGCGACAGCGACCGAGCCGCTGCCGCCGTGGGGATCGAACCATCACCCGTCGGACGCGCCGAAACGCCACGTGGAGCAAATTGCGACCGCCCGGCATGCGTACACGGTCCGGCAAGGCGGCACGATGGACGGCACGAATTGCCGCTCACCCGTCGGCGTCGGGATGATGGACGGCCCGGCGATCCAGCAGACCTGGGAATCGAATCGCGCGGTCCGACTCGAGAATGTCGGACAAACAGACGTCATCAACCCCTGGTTGTCGAACGGCCGCAATTCCTTCCGGAATCTCGGCGAGATCGCCTCGTCGGCCGTCGATCCGGGCATGACCGACCGCGAGAAGGCCTTCGCCCTCTGGTTTCAGGAGATCCGCCACCGTTATCACTGGGGCGGCGACAACAACGAACTCGGCGACCCGGTCAAGGTCTTCAACGTCTACGGCCACAACACCTGCGGGAACGACTCGATCTGTCTGGCGGGCCTGTGGAAAAAGGCGGGACTGAAGGTCACGCCCGCGCGGGTCGTCGGCCATTGTGTCACGCAGGCGTACTTCGACGGCCGCTGGAACCTGTTCGACGGCGACATGCATTCGATGTACCTGCTGCGCGACAACCGCACCGTCGCCTGCGAGCAGGACCTCGTGCGCGACCACGACCTCATCAAGCGGTCGCACACGCAAGGGATTCTCAACCCGGACAAACGGGCGAACGACGAGTGGCAGGCGTCGATCTATGTCTTCGAAGGCCAGCCGGAGGGCGACCGCAACTCCGCGACCGGCACCTCCATGAACATGGTGCTTCGGCCCGGCGAGGCGATCACCTGGCGGTGGGGGCATGCCGAGCCGGTGAAGTATCACGGCGATAACAAGCCGAAGTATCCGAACCTGATCTGCAACGGGCTGTGGGAATACCGCCCCGACTTCTCCGGCGAACTTTGGAAGAAGGGCGCCGCCTCGATCGAGAGCATTCAAGCAAGCGGTGGAGAACTCACGTCGGCTGACGGGAAGGCGGGCACGGTCGTTTGGCGCGTTGGCAGTCCGTATGTCTTGGTCGGCGGTCGCCTGGAAGTAGAAGGCGGCGGGGCGAAGTTCGCGCTGTCGTGGGACGGTAAGTCGTGGGCCGAGACCGGGCCGGACCTGGACAAGTTCTTCCCGCCGAACGGACCGGCGCGGTACGAATATCGACTTCGTTGCGAACTCGCTGCCGGCGCGCGTCTCAAGCGGCTGGGCATTATCAATGATCTACAGATGGCCCCGCTCGCGCTGCCGGCGATGTCGGTCGGCGAGAACAGGTTCGTCTACCTGGACCAATCTACCGGAGACCGCAACGTGCGGATCAGTCAC
>DATJGQ010001077.1:0-2552 GCA_035494815.1 Gemmataceae bacterium | reverse complement strand
CACGTCGCGCAGCTTGGAAAGCCCGGCGTCGGTCACCCGAGTGTCGGACAGGAACAGGGATTCGAGCGCGGGAAGGTCCCGCAAGTGTTCCAGTCCCTCGTCCCCGACGGCCGTCCGGTTGAGCTTCAAGTTGCGGAGACGGGGCAGCCCTCGGAGGTGCCAGCCCGCGGCCGTCAATATTGACCGCGCCGGTCAGGTCGAGTGACTCCAAGTCTCGCAGTTCGACCAACGGTCGCAATCCCTCGTTGGTCACGCGTGCGACGGCGGCCTCGACGGCGCGGGCGGCAGTGAACCGGTTAAGAATGGCGAACGCCTCGTCGTCGGCCGGCCGGCCGCCGTAGAGCACCTTGGTAAACTTCTCGCCGTCGAACTCCGCTTGCGCGCCCGCGGCCTTGAGCCGCAGGGCGGCGGCCGCCCCTTCCTGGATGACCCGACGTTCCTCCAGCCGCCGGTACGCCCACACGCCTCCGGCGGCGGCCAGGATGCCGAGCACGAGTGTGCAGACGACGACGCGGCGGACCCGATCTCGCCATTCGGTGTCGTCGTCTGGCAGTTGCTCACCGGCGCTCATCGCTCAGTAGCCCCAGCCGCCTGCTCGCACGCCTGCCGGTACGCCTCAGCCAGAGTGCGGCCGACGGCCCGGATGAGGTTCTCGCCGTTCGTCCCGGTGACGAGCCATCTCGGCGATGTGCCGCCTTCGCCGATCGACTAGCCGCCCCGGTGCAGGCGTTCGCTGCAGGCTTCGATGTCGGCAGGCCCGGACATGAGCGCGATGATAAGTAACGGGATGGTTGGTCGCCAGAGGCAGTTCGTGGGGGTCCACGGGCTTGCGGAAGACGTGGTCGAACGTGCCGGGCTTCACTCGGGCGAACTCGCGACTCTCAGGATCACCTGGAAGCCGAAGTCCTTCTTGTTGAGTCCGTGAAACGGGTCGCGCGGTCCGCCGACCCAGAGCGGGTCCACCGCCGGCTCGGGGGCGAAGTCCGCGGACGCTGACCTGCCGAGCACGGCTTTCGGCTGTGACGCCGCGATATGCCAGCTCGCGTGCAGGATATGAGGTCCTGCGCCCACGATCGCTGCCTCCGAGCCGCTTCGATCGTTGATCGACAGGTTCTCGCAGCCGTTCGCCCCGTGGTCTGGGACACAGAGCGTCACCAAACCGATGCCATCCCTCGTGATCGTCGCGCAACCGTTCGACTCGGCCACAGCCCCTGCGCGGCCTCCGCGCAGGAGTCCGGTGACGCGCGCCTCAGCCGTTAGCTTGGCAGCCTTGATGTCCGGCTTTTCGAAGACCACGTCGAAACACTGTTCGAGGTCGAACGACATCGTAGCAGAGGTGGCGTGGCATGGGTGGGCAGCGGCGACAACGGCACCCGTCATGGTGACCACAATCGTATCCGGTGCGGACTGCTGCACATCAACGAGGCCGCCTCCGGAATAGGTGGCGACGGTCCGTACCGGGGCGACGTGCCCGTGGCGGTCCCTCAGAACGAACGAAACCACCGACGCCGAAGTATCCGGCCGCGCGCCCGCCGTCAGCGAAATTGGCAGAACCAAGGCCAGGACGGCGCCGGCGAAAGTCCTCATGGTTCCAGCTCCATCTACTTCAATGTGGACTCCGCGGATACGCGGAATGAACACGCCGTCTGGACACGCCTCAAAGAGCATCGGTTGCCGAGTCAGCCGAAATTGACCGAATTATCGGTGGTTAGGGTCCTGCCGGCGGGCCGGGGAATCTGGGCGACGCCACCGCCGGTCGAGTACGGCTTGACGCGTTGCACCGGGCACCGCTAACAACGCCGGTTCACTCGCGGCGAATAGCGAATCAGTCTCCCGGTGCGCCGGGTGACGTTCCCCGGGAGGGGTTCATGCCCCTGCCACCGCAGTTCGGCGGACGTTGGTTCGCGCGGCTGTGCGCAGGCATCTTCTGCGTGCATGCACTCACGGCGGTGGCCTTCGGACAGCCGCCAGTGAGCGACCGGCCGACCGCGAATTCTTTGACAGATCAGCAGCAACAGAACGGCAGTAAGGCGCAGGATAGCACCAACGGGCCGCCCGTTGCGGACGAAGGATCAGGGGCGTCGTCGGCCGACAGAAAAAGCCCGGAGCCTTCCGGCGAGGCCTGGTACAGCGTCCATGGGCAAGGCACCGTCGTCTCGCAGGGAAACTGGAAATTCCGCTCCCCGTATATCGGTCCGAACAGCCTGCTGCCGATCCTGAACTACCGGACGACGGAGACCGCCACTCTTTACCTGGACGCGCGCATCTGGCGCGGCGCCGAGATCGTCTTTAACCCGGAGATCGCCGGCGGGACCGGCCTTAGCCACACGCTGGGCCTGGCCGGCTTCCCGAACGGCGAGGCTACGCGGGTGGGTGCCCAGACGCCAACTCCTTACGTCGGGCGGCTCTTTCTTCGCCAGACGTTCGGCCTGGACGGCGATCTGGAGAAGCTCGCCGACGCCCCCAATCAAATCGCCGGCTATCGGGATATCGATCGGATCACATTCAGCATTGGGAAATTCGGCGCCGAGGACTTCTTCGACGACAACCGC
>DATJGQ010001076.1:0-2365 GCA_035494815.1 Gemmataceae bacterium | reverse complement strand
GAATGGCCCCAGCCGAAGGAGACTCCGGCGGAGCGGGCGTCTCGCGGCACGGCTCTCGAGCGTGGCCATGAAGCGTTCGGCTGGCTAGGGACAATTTTTCCGGGGGTGGGCATTGCGTTCGGCGTCGCGGCGGCCGGGCAGTGGCTGGCGACGGTGTTGGGAACCCAGATCCTCCATTTCAAGAAGAGTCCGATCAGCGAGATCACGGTGGCCGTCGTTCTCGGGCTGACGATCCGCAACACGATCGGGCTTCCGGCGGTCTACGAGCGGGGTCTCCGATTGTGTGGTCGCGAGGTCCTGCGATTCGGGATCATCCTTCTGGGGTTTCGGCTGAGTCTGGCGGCTGTCGGCAAGTTCGGTCTGGTGGCACTGCCGATTATTCTGGCGTGCATCGCAGCAGCTCTCATCGTCGTCACATGGGTCACGCGGGGGTTAGGGTTGCCGCGGCGGCTCGGCAGTCTCATCGCTGTTGGAACGAGCATCTGCGGCGTCAGCGCAATCGTCGCAACCGCCCCGGTCATTGAGGCGGAGGAGGACGAAGTCAGCTACGCCGTCGCGTGCGTGACGATCTTCGGACTGGTCGCCTTGTTCTCGTACCCTTTCATCGCGCACGGGCTATTCGCGGATCCACGCCTCGCAGGAGTTTTTCTCGGCACGGCGATCCATGACACGGCCCAGGTTGCCGGGGCCGGCCTCATGTATCAGCAGCAGTTCGATACGCCGGTCGCGCTGAACGCGGCGACCGTGACAAAGCTGGTGCGGAACGTGTGCATGGCGGGGGTGATCCCGCTCGTCGGCGCGCTCTACCATCGCTCGGGCGATCCGTCGAAACGCGGGCAGATGCGACTCGCGCAGGCGGTTCCGTTATTTGTGTTCGGCTTCCTCGCGGTGGTGGCGTTCCGCACCGTCGGCGATCTGGCGATCGGGCCGCCGGAAGAACATCCCGACTGGAAGCAGTTCCTCGAGCGCGCGGACGCGGTGGCCGCGTGGTGTCTCACCATCGCGATGGCTTCGGTCGGTCTGGGGACGGGCTTAGCGCGGGTGAAGCGGCTGGGCTGGAAATCGTTCGGCGTCGGGCTCGCCGCCGCGGTCGTCGTGGGCGGAGTGAGCGCCGGGTTGATCACTCTTCTGGCCGGTTACCTGATCGGTTAGGCCGTTTCCGTCGCCTTTTCCACGGCCGGTTCCGGCGTGATCACTCGTGCCGCGAGGGCTTCGCCGCCGAAGAACGCGGCGGAGAAAGCGAGGTTGCCGAGGAGCGTGTAGCCGAAGAACGGTAGCGCCGCGATGTAGCACTCCTCGAGGCCGGCCATGGTGTGCGGGTAAAGGAGCACCGCCGGGTTGGACGGTTTGAGCCACTCGACGAAGTTGGTGATCAGAAAGAACTGCAGGGCACCGACAAACCCGGCCAGTCCGATCCGCATCGGCGACGACCCCCGAGCAAGGGCCCGGCCGACCAGCACGTCGAGAAGGAAGCAGGCATAGACCGACCAGTAGAATCCCGGCTTTCCGCGGCCTTGAAGAATCCAGTCCGCAGTCGCCATCACCGCGATCGGTGGCAGCCAGGCGAGCCACCAGCGAAGTCGCCCGCCGGCGTAGAGGGCGAGGGCCCCGACCGCGGTCACGTTCGGGATCCACTCGCCGAGCCGCAGCGCGATCGCCGTGAGGCTCGCCACGAGGAGGACGCCCGCCGTTAGCGTCGCAGGTCGCCGCGCGTCGTTGGTCCAGATGGAACTCGTCATGCTCACCTCGCAATAATGCGGATATCGTAAGCCCGAGACATGGGCGTAGCAAGGCGGTTGCCTTCGACCTACCTCTCGCGAACGTTAAATTCCAGCTTCCAACTTTCCCCGGCGTCCCGGCTGCGGCACGACACTTCCAACTGCCCGACCTCCGTCACCTTGGCGTGCAAGTGCACCGGCACCACGCGGCCCGGGCGTTCGCCTTTGCCTTGCAGTGTCACCGAGAGCGGTGCCAATTCCTCGATCGAGTCCTGCCAGTCTTCGATCAGCAGGCCGGGCTGATCTTCGCGGCGCGTCGTGGAGCCGAGGAAGCGGAACTCGACCGGCTCGCCGACGACCAGGCCGAACTCCTGGGCCGGCATGTCCGTCTCGGTGCCCTCCTCCATGCCGAACGGGGCGACGCAGAGGGCCTTGAGCGGCGGCGGGCCGCCGGGGACGGCGGGGAGCGAGGTTTCGACGCCGATGTAGTACGCGCGGGCGGTGCCGCCGCGGATGCGGACGCCCTTGCCGCGGCGCACGAGGCCGTAGTACGCCGCGCCCCGCGAGACCGCGAGGTCGAGGTCGGTGCCGGGGAGTTCGCGGACGCGGCCGGTGCCGAGCTCCTTCGCCCACTTGGCGAGTTGTTT
>DATJGQ010001075.1:0-7761 GCA_035494815.1 Gemmataceae bacterium | reverse complement strand
GCGCCGTTGAATTCGATGGCCTTGACGACGTTGGGATGATCGAGGGCCCGGGCGGCGACGAACTCTCGCTCGAATCGTTTCAGGAGGGTGGAGTTACGCGCCGTCGTCGCCGGCACGATTTTGATTGCCACCACCTGTCCGGTGTCCCGGTGCTTCGCCTTATAGACCGTGCCCATCCCGCCCTCGGCGATCTTGTCGACGAGGTCGTAGCTGCCGACACTCTGGGCGGGGACGGGATTAGGCACTTCCAGGCCCATTCAACAGTGTCTCCACACGCCGCAGGGCACTTGATGAGCGCGCGGCCCGGACGGGGTTTGCGCGCCGCATCTTGATCTATTCTAATTCAGGGATTAGCAAAACGCATTGCAAACCACACCTTTTGTGACATCTCGGGTATAATCCCTAGGGATCGGTCGCCCGTCACGTCCCACAGTTATGCCAGTGTCCGGAAAAGCCCGCGCAACATTCCGTCCGCCTTGGCCTGCGGTCTGTCGGAATCACTTGTCAGTCGCCGGGACGTCGGTCAGAATCGAAAGTTAGGGTTGTGTCTCAATTTGGGCGCGTACGGCTCCTGCCGAGCCTGAATCCTTAGGTCCGGCACAAACCGCACATTCCCACCCGGAGCACCCGTCCCATGTCGCTGTTCGGCAAAATCCTCGCCGTGCTCAACGTCCTGGTCGCGATCGTCTTTCTCGTCCTTGCGGGCATGGACTACAGCAAGCGGCAAGCCTGGTCGTATTCGCACTTCCGCCACCAGGTGGCGATCCACGGCTTGCCATTGACCGATAGCGACGAGACGTGGCGGCTGCCGGGGCGGACGATCTCGAGGGACCTGTCGAAGTCGGCACTCAAGGAGATGTTTGCTGACTCCGGCGGCAACGACGTCCGGACGCAGATTGAAGCGGTCAACGACATCCAGAAGGATATCAAGGGTGGCGCGGACGCCGCCGCCGACGAGCCTGCCAAGAAACAATACCTCGCGAGTTACCTGATCTCCCAGGCCAGAACCGGCGAGGATCGCGAGCGCTATCAGCAGATGGCCTTCGACCGCAGCAAGAGTGCCGACGACCTTCTCAAGACGTTGAACGATCTCTTCGAACAGGCGGTCAGTGACAGGATGCCAGAGGCACAAGGCGGACAGGCGCGCGACCTGGAGGCCCGCCGCCGCGCGATCGCGGACGTGCTTTATAACGTGAGTTCGGATGCCAACTGGCATAAGCGCGTCCAAACGGTCGTCGGGCTGCAGCACTACATCGGCGCTGCCGACCGGCAGGCCGCCAACCTGCAGCAGATGGCGACCCGGCTCAACGCCGCGATCGTCGACGAGCAGAACGCCTTCGTCCGCCAGTACCGCACGCTGTTGCCGGAAGTCCAAAGGCTCAGCGACCAGGTGAAAGACCTCGACGGCAAACTCAAAGAGCAGCAGGACCTGGTGCAGAAGCACACGGTCCTCCGCAACGCACGTCAGACCGAAGTCGCTGACTTGCAGAAGCAGATCCAGGAAGCGGTTGCGACCGTAACAACTGAGACGTCCACGCTCGACCGCCTGCAGAAGCAACTGTTCGCGCTGCAGCAGCAGGTCTCTAAGGGGCAAAAGGACAATCAGGACCTCGAACGCCGACTCCGCACGCAAGAGACCGGCAGATAAAAGGGCCGCCCATGAACGTGACCAAGCTCGGCAAGTGGCTGGTCTTTATCAACCTGACGCTCAGCCTGATCTTCCTGGCTTGGGCGATCGGGTTGTACACCAACCAGGTCCACTGGAACACGCCGCCCAGCGACGGCGGGCAGAAGATCCAGGGGATGATTGAGGAGTTGAATGGGGAGATCAAGCAGCTCGCCGCCGCCCGCGATGCCGCAGAAGATCGATGGAATAGCGGCACCGCACTCGTCCGGGCGCTCGAAACCGAGCGACCGCAGCGGAACCTATATTACGCGACGCTGCTCCGCAGCGCTCGGCTCGGCGACGTCCCGCAGATCAGGCCGCCGGTGCAACAACTGGAGATCGCGCCAAACGGCGGCGTGGTCCTGAAACTCAACGGCCGGCCGCCCTATCTGATCGACGGTCAGCCGGCGCTCAGCGTTGCCGGATACAATAACGCCCACAAAGAGCGGGCCGCCCAGATCGACGAAGCCCACAAGCAGGTCACCGCGATCATCGGCGAGACGGAGAAGCTCACGCGTCAGATCAACGGCGTCGATCCGCCCGGCGGCGGGGAACGGGTCACCGCGGAGCAAAAGGGCCTCCGCGTCGTCCTGGCCACGGAACAAGGGGTTGCCAGCAAGTTGCGTCTGGAGCAGGAGTACCTGCGGTCGCCGATCACCAACTTCATGATCGACACGCAGTTGCTGCAAAAGCGGTCCACCGCCCTCAAAAACCGACTGGGCGAAGTGGGCAGTCCGGCCGAGCTGGGCCGCCGGAACTAAGCCGCTCGCGGCCGTCCGGGCAGTGAATTTGCCGTTGACACGGACCGGGCAGGTGGGCATAACCCCGCCCGATTCCGTGTGACTATTTCCGGGGGGGAGAACCGGGTCGCGACAGCGTCCGGAGGCCGCGCGGGATCCGTCGGGGGAGAAGTTGTCATGACCACTTTGGGCAAGATCCTCGTCTTCGTAAATCTCGTCTTCAGCCTGCTGACCGCCGGCCTGATCGTGATGGTGTACACCACGCGGACCAACTGGGCGGCGGCGTCCGCCAAACAAGCCGCGACGATCGCCGTCATTCGCGCCGAGAAGGACGCGGAATTCGACGCCGCCGGCAAGGTGGTCGCGGCCAAGGAGGCCGACGTTCAGCGACTTACACGCGAAAAGCAGGAACAGACCACACTACTCACCAAAGCCCAGGGTGATCTGGCCACGGCCCAACAGCAGATCGATCAACTGCGGACCGGCCTCGGCACGGGCGACGCCGTCAAGCAGGCGCAGGCCGACGAACTCAAACGCCGCAGCGATGAAGTGCAAAAGCTGACCGCCCTCGTCACGGAGCGCGAACAAAAAATCCACGAGATCGACCAGCAGATGTCGAAGCTGCGGAACGAGAAGGTTGAGTTCCAAATCAAGTACGACAGCGCCAACGCCCGTAACAAGGAGTTGCTCAACCAGATTCAGGCGAAAGACCAGGAGATCGCCCGGATGAAGACGCCCGGCGCCGGGACGACCACGACGCAGGCGCCGACGCCCGTTCCGGAGAACTTCCGCGGGTCGGTCAAGGCGCTCCAGGGCGACCTGGCGACGATTACGCCGGGCAGCGACGCGGGGGCGACAGTCGGCGCCCAGTTGCAGGTCTTCCGTCTGCAGCCGCGGCCGGAGTACTTGGGCACGATCGTGATCCGCGCCGTCACGCCGCACGAGGCGGTCGGCCAGTTGCAGGGCCCGAAGAAGAACCAGGTCAAAGTCAACGACGAAGTGGCAGCCCGTCTGCAATAAGGCTTTGTTCCGCCGCGACGCGAGTCTTCGAGCGGAGCGCTAAAAGACAAGGGACAGGGGGGAGATTCCGATGGCCGCCGCTCGCACGCGCAGCCGTTTCGACCGGGAAGAAGCTGGGCCGCGCAACGACGTCTACACCGGCCTGCTGACCATCTCGCTAGTCGCGATGATCGTGAGCTGCCTGCTGCTGTACCTGGACTACGCTCAGTACGGCGGGCCCGCCCCGAAGGTGACCGTGCCGGCGCCGGCGGCACCACGGCCGCTCGGTGGCACCGCGCCAGGCGGAGGCGCCGCGGCCGCTCCGGTCGAGAAGTCAGGGCCGTTGGTCGCCGCCCCGGCGAAGCTGCCGGAGCCCGTCGCGATGGGAGCGGCCCAGCCGGTCGAACTCACGCCGGTGATCGCAATCGCCGCCGAGTTGCCGGCCGTGCCACAACAAGTGACGCCGGCCGTCGCCGAGACGCCCGCGCCCCAGCTTGCGGCCCCGCAGCCGGTCGTGCAGGTACAGGCTCCCGTGGTCCAACAGACTTTGGCCCCGGAGCCGGTCGTCGAAGCGCCGCGCGCGATGCCGGTTTCCGAGCCGCCGCCCGCGCCGCCGGTCGTTGCCGCGAAGAGTGAGCCGGCGCCGCCGCAGTTGCAATTGCCGGACCCGCCGCCGATGCCGAAGCTCCGCAGCAACTCCGTTCCGACACCGCCTCCGGCACCGGCCCCGAAATCGTCCGAAGCCGATCCGCCGCCGTTGCCCAAGAGCATCCGGCAACTGCCGCCGAAGTGATCGGCGGTCGCCACCGACCAACCGCCCGTGGCCCGCGAGCCGGCACTCCTCGCGACGTCGCGGGCGGTTCCTTTTTTCCTGTCCGTCGGAGCCGCGACCGTGAGGGAACGGGCGCCCGCTCCCTCACGGTCGCGGTTCGGTAGGAAATCGCCGGTCGTTGCTCGACGCACGGAGGCTCGATGTTCGCCACGCTCGCCCTCGCATTCGCCCTCACCGCGCCGCCCGAACCGTTGCAAATCGAACAGCGAGTCATCGAGGCCGGCGAAGTGAAGATCGGCCCGTCGCTCACCCGCCGGTTCGCGTTCGACAACGCCGCCCGCGAACCGCTCACCGTGACCGACCTGAAAGCGAGTTGCGGCTGCGCGACGCCGACCCTCGCTCAGCGCACGTATCAACCCGGCGAGCGCGGCGAGTTGTCACTCGAAGTGAACACGCTTAGCCAGCCGGCCGGCCCGCATCGCTGGCCGCTCGTCGTCAGCTATAAGTGTGGGAATCAAACCGCGGCAGTGACCGTGGAACTGACCGCCCGACTCGTTCAAGAGATCGAAGTCACTCCGGCGGCGGTCGCGTTTCAAGGCGTCGCGTCCGCCGTGGTCACAGTCCGCGATCGCCGACCGCGTCCGCTGCGGTTGCAATGCGCACATGCCTCCCTGCCCTTTCTGCTGGCGACGGTCGAAGGCAACGCGTCGGTCCGCGTTGTCGTCGCCTCCGATTGTCCGGACGGACGGCATGCCGCGACCGTCACCATCGCGACCGACGACCCGACCTACCGCGAGATCAAACTGCCCGTCACCATCGTCCGCGAGCCGCGGCAGATCCTGACGGCCTCACCCGCCCGCGTCACGCTCGTCGCCGGCGGCAGCGCCCTGGTGCAATTGCGGGACGCGACCGGCGCGTCGGTGCAGGTCGAATCGGCCGAGCCGAGCCACGCCGCCCTCACCGCTCGCTGGGCGACCGGGCCCGTCCATTTCGCGACCTTGCGAATCGCCCTCGACCGCACCCGCTGGGACGGCCGAGACCTGTCGGCCGAGGTGCGCGTCAAAGCGAACGGGCAGACGCTGACCATCCCCGTCGCGGTCGGCGCGAAAGAATGATCCATTCCAAAGCATGACCGCAAACTGACCCCAGGATTGAAACGTGGCGCGCCCCCGACGGTCCCGGCGCCGAGTTGTGGGCGCCGCGTTCATTTTGCACCACTCCGCCCCAGAGGCGCCGGCCGATTCGTCCCATATTTGTTTGTCAGCCATCCCCGCCCGCGTTACCCTGGAGCGCGTCAAATCGCCTACCTCACACCCGGAGGACGTATCGCCGTGCGTCATGCCCCTCGCTGGGCCTGGTCGGTCATGTTGCTCGCGGCTGCGGTCGTAGCCCGGGCGGACGACGCCAAGCCCAAGGACCAGCCCAAGGACGAAGCGCCGAAAACGGCGGCCGAGCAGTACCAGGCGCTGACGAAGGAATTTGAGGACGCGCAGCAGGAGTTCATGAAGGCGTACCAGGCCGCCCAGTCTCCAGAAGAGAAGCAAAAGGTACTCCGCGAGAAGCGGCCCAACGCGTTGGACTACGTGAAGAAGTTCGCGGACCTGGCCGAAAAGTACCCGAGAGATCCGGCCGCGGTTGACGCACTGGTGTGGGTCTGCACAGCCGCCCCTACGTCTCCGGCAGGGATAAAGGGGATGGAGACACTGCTCAAGGACCACATCAAGAGCGAGAAGATCGGCCCCCTCACGTCCCGGCTGGCTTATGCCGCCGACGGCGAGAAGACACTGCGAAAAATCCTGAACGAGAACCCGCACAGGGACGTGAAGGGCATGGCGACTTACAACCTCGCCCAGATCGTCAAGCGTAATGGCGACCGCGGCGACGAGGCCGCCGGGAAGGAAGCCGAGAAGCTCTTCGAGGAGATCGCCGAGAAGTATGCCGACGTCAAGGTGTACAACCGCGATCTCGGAAAACTCGCCGGCAGCGAACTGCGGGAAATTCGCCTGCTCTCCGTCGGCAAGGTCGCGCCGGACATCGAAGCCGAGGACATCGACGGCACGAAGTTTAAGCTGAGCGACTACCGCGGGAAGGTGGTGATGCTCGACTTCTGGGGGCATTGGTGAGGGCCGTGCCGGGCCATGTACCCGCACGAGCGGTCGCTCGTGAAAGCCCTCGCCGGTCAGCCCTTCGTCATCCTCGGCGTCAACAGCGATCAGGACCGCGACGGCATCAAGGAGACGGTCAAGAAGGAGGAGATCACCTGGCGGTCGTTCTGGAACGGCGGCAGCACCGACGGCCCGATCTCCAACGAATGGAACGTACGCGGCTGGCCGACCGTCTATGTGATCGATGCCAAGGGCGTCATCCGCTGGAAGAGCGTCGGCGTCGACGAGAAGAAGCTCGACGCTGCCATTGAGTTGTGCCTGAAAGACCTCGATCCGAACGCCAAGATCGAGCACGCTGACAAGGATAAGGACAAGGAAAAGGACAAAAAGTAACTCCGATCGATGAGCCGAGCGCGGGCCGACCCGTTGCGGCGGGCCGGCCCGTTCTCTAGGCTGACAGTCGCCCCATTTTTGCCCGTTTATGCCAGGGAGTAGCGCCATGCGACGTATCTGGGCCGGCCTTTTCATCCTGACCGTCGCCGCGGCGCCGCTGCTGCTCCGGGGCGACGCCAAAGCGCAAAAGGCCGACGACAAGGCCGAAGCCAAGACCGCGCCGAAAGCGCCGGCCGAGGAACTCGGCGAAATCACCTCGCAGTTCAACAAGGACTTCACCGAAGCGGTCACCGCCTTCCGCACGGCCAAGGACGACAAGTCCCGGGAGGAGGCCAAGAATAAGGCGTTCAAGCTTCCCGAAACCTACGCCGCGAAAATGATCGCGTTCGCGGAGAAGCACCCGAATGATCCCACGGCGGTGGACGCGCTCATGTGGGTCTGCGTCGTCCCGTCCAGCCGCGGCCTGCCGATCGCGCAGAAGACGCTCATGCTCGTCCGCGACAAGAGCAAGAGCGACGTCGTCAAGATCATCGCCACCGACGCGATGGCGAATCAGATCTTCGAAAAAGAAGACCGGACGCCGGCGCAGACCAAAGAGGCGGAAGGACTCTACGCCGAAGTCGTCACCATGGGCCGAAACGTGAAGGACCTGCCCAAGGAGGTCCTCGAGAACGCGGAAGGCAACCTGTTCGAGCTCCGAAACCTGGTCATCGGCCAGGCCGCCCCGGAGGCGGAAAGCAACGACATCGACGGCAAGGCGGTCAAGCTGAGTGACCACAAGGGGAAGGTCGTCGTGCTCGACTTCTGGGCGACGTGGTGCGGCCCGTGCGTCGGCATGATCCCCCACGAGCGCGACATGGTGAAAAAGCACGAGGGCAAACCGTTCGTTTTCATCAGCGTCAGCGCCGACGAAAAGAAAGAGAAGCTCAAGGAGTTTCTCGAGAAGGAAAAGATGCCGTGGACGCACTGGTGGAACGGCCAGGACGGCGGCGTGGTCAAGAAGTGGAACGTCCGCGCGTTCCCGACGATGTACATCGTCGACGCGAAAGGCGTTTTGCGGGCCAAGATCGTCGGCGGCGGCGACGA
>DATJGQ010001074.1:0-4466 GCA_035494815.1 Gemmataceae bacterium | reverse complement strand
CCTCGATGCGGACGCGCAAGGCCGCCGGCGCGGCGATCGCAGTGACGATGCCGATCGGGACACTCTCCCGTTCGAGAATCGGCCCTTGCTCGATATGCAGCTCGACGAACGCGGCGTAGTGGTCGCGGTCGAGCCGAACGTCCGCGAGCGGGCCGCCGAGGCCGATCTCCTGGCGGACGTCGTCGAGCCGTCGGCCGTCAGCGTCGCGCAATTCGGCGAGTTTCTCGGCGGCCAGCGCGCCGGACAGCGCCCGGCTGCCGACGCAGCCGACGCCGAATCGCGTGGGCTCCTCGCTCGTGAACGTCAAAAGTTCGATCGATCGCCGCGGTTGGACGCCGGCCGCCTTCAGTGCCCGGATCGCCTCCACGCCGCCGAAGACGCCGACGGTGCCGTCGTATCGACCGGAGTGCGGGATCGCGTCGATGTGCGAACCGGTGCCGACGGCGGGCAACCCCGGTTCACTCCCGTCCCATCGGGCGAAGACGTTGCCGATCGCATCGACGCGGACGCGCAGGCCGGCCGTCGTGCACACGCCTTTGAGGAACTGCCGGGCCCGAAGATCGGTGTCGGTAAACAGCACACGGGTCACCGCCGGCGGCAAGGAGTCGCTAATTCGGGCGAGGTGGTCGAGTTCGCCCATCAACCGGTCGATGTCCACGCTGAGGTTCATCGTTCGCCCCCGAGCGGGTCGCGATTGACGTCCTTGTAGTAAAGGTAGCGGGCCGGAGTCTTGCCCATCGCGACGAACCACTGCGGGCAGTACGGCGCCATCCAAATGACGTCGCCCTGTCGTGCCGGATACCAATCGTCACCGAGGCGATAGACGCCCTGGCCGTCGAGCATGAGAAGGCCGTGTTCCATGACGTGCACCTCGACTTGCGGCAGCGCGGCGCCGGGCTGGTAGGTGAAGACGTTCATGGCGAGGTCGAACACGGGGTCGTCGGGCAGTAAGGTCTGCAGGCGGGCGTTCGGATCGCCGTGGAACGGCAACCCCTCGACATCTTCCTCACGGCCGAAGACGAGGCTCGGCGGTTTGACGCGACCGAGCGGCACATACCGCTTCTCGAAGACGTTCAGTCGCGCGGCGGTCTGGGCTCGCAGCGGCATGTCGGCGTCGGGCGGGACGTAGACGTAGCCGCCGGCCGTCAGCACCTGTTCTTTGGCGCGCGGCGGTTGGATCACGACGGAGCCTTCGAGCACGAAAAGGACTCGCTCGACACCGCCCGCGGCCGGCGCGGCGGCGCCGCCCGACTCCATCAGCGCAAAAAACTGCGTGAAGCGGGCGCCCATTTGCGGGGCGATGAGCATGATGCCCTGAGCCTTCGACCACCCGGGCAGCGGCGCCCGCACGAAGCTGTCCGGGCAGATCAGCGCGTGGTCACGGGCGACGCGGCTGCGGGTCGAGCCGAACAGGTCCATGCGGTCACTCCGCGGACAACTCGGATTGGAGAAACCGAACCATGACGCCGAGCGCCGTGCGCACATCCTCGGGCAGGACGCTCTCGTCGGGGTGATGGCTGATCCCCCCGGGACTCCGGAGGAAGAGCATCGTCGCCGGGCAGAGGCCGGCCATGATTGCCGCGTCATGCCCGGCGCCGCTGTCCATCACGACCGGGGCATGGCCGCCGGCACACACCGCATTCGAGAGGCGATTCGTGAGCGCCTTGTCGAGGGCGACGGCCGGATGATCGCCGAGTGAGTCGATGACGACGGTCAGGCCGCGCTCTTCGGCGATCTCCTCGGCCCGCTGACGAAAGTGATTTACAGCCCGCTCGCGGACCGAATCCTGGGGGCCGCGCACGTCGAGCGTCAATCGCGCCTCGCCCGGGACGACATTGATCGCGCCGGGAACCACGACCAACTGCCCGACGGTCGCCCGAAGAGTTTCCGACGCACGGGCGTATCGTTCGACGGTGACGACGAACTCGGCCGCCGCGGCGAGCGCGTCGCGCCGCTGTCGCATCGGCAATGTCCCGGCGTGCCCCGAGCGGCCGGTAAACCGCACCGATAACCGGCTGGTACCGACGATCGCCTTCACGACGCCGACCGCGCGGCCGGCCGATTCCAGCAGTGGCCCCTGCTCGATATGCGCTTCAAAGTACCCGGCGACCTCGCCGCGGCGGTAGGCGGCCTCCGGGAGTCTAGTTGAATCGAGTCCGAAGTCGAGGACGGCATGGGCGAGCGACACGCCGTCCGCGTCCTCTAGCGCCAGTAAGTCGGCATCGAAACGGCCACACACCGCCCGGCTGCCAAGGTAAGGCGTCCGAAAGCGAACGCCCTCTTCTTCGGAGAACGCGATCACATCCAGCGACCGCCGGAACTGCTGTCCGGCCAGCGCCTTCGCCGCGGCGATCCCAAGTAGCACGCCGAGCACGCCGTCGTATTTACCGGCGTCGGGCACCGTATCGATGTGCGAACCGACGATGAAGACCCCGGCGTCCTCGCGCTGACCCGGCCGACGGCCGATCATGTTGCCGATAGCGTCGGTCCGGACGGTCAGTCCCGCCTCGCGCATCCATGCCGTCAGACGCTCGTGAACGTCGCGCACCGGCGGCCGGAGAAAGGTGCGCGTCAGCCGGCCGGGCTCTTCGCTCAGGCGGGCGAGCGCCTCACACCGTTCGAGCACTTCGGCGGTGGGGGCGTCGAGGTCCATTGCGGACTTGTTTCTGCTAAATGCTAGCGCTGATTTGATGCGCCGTGTTGATGCAAAGCCACGAAACCAACAGCAGACCGCAGCACAGCAGAAAGATGGCGATCCATGGCACCTTGACCACTCGGAATAGCTTCGCGAGCACTAGCGCGGGTACGCTCAGGGCACAAAACAAGGAGGCCACGACAAACAGCCCTATATAGTCCATTTCGCCTCTCTCCCGCGCACCCCCTTCGCTTGAACGCTTGTTTCCCCAGGTGTAGCATGACGGCACTGTGCCTGCAAGTGAACGGGCCGCCCGCGGGGACTCAGCGTGACCCGGGTGATATCGTCCTCCTTATGCGCGATCACGTCCGCTTTTATCTGAACGGCCGGCCACAGACTGTGCGCGGCGGAGCCGCATTCGCCACGCTCACGGAGTATTTGCGCGCCGGTCAACGATTGGTCGGGACCAAGGTCGTCTGTGCCGAGGGTGATTGCGGCGCGTGCACCGTTCTCGTTGGTCGCGTGACGGATGGGAAGGTGCGTTATCTGCCGGTCGATGCGTGTATTCAGTTCCTCTATCAGCTTGACGGAACGCACGTCATCACGGTCGAGGGGCTGACACGCAATGGTGAGTTGCACCCGGTGCAGCAGGCGCTCGTCGATCATCACGGCTCGCAGTGCGGGTATTGCACGCCGGGGATTGTCATGGCGCTCGCCGGTTGGGCCGCGGACGGTGCGCCGGCCGATCCGGCGGCGGCGCGGATCGCGCTCACCGGCAATCTGTGTCGCTGCACGGGATATCTGCCAATATTGGACGCGGCGGCGGCGCTCGCGGTGGGCCTCGAAGACTCGACCCACCCTACGAATCGCTACCACTTCCCCGAGATGCTGGCGGCCATGCGATCGTTGACCGGCGATCCGTTGCAGCTTACCGAGGGCCGGCGGACATTCTTCGCGCCGACGACGCTCGACGAGGCGGTCGCGTTCAAGGCCGAGCACCCGGACGCCGTTATCGTCGCCGGCGCGACCGAACTCGGCGTACTCCGGAACAAGAAAAACGTCGAACCCCGGACGCTGCTCAGCCTCGCCCGCGTGCCCGGTCTCGGAGTCATGTCGTACGCCGACGGCCGAATCGTCTTCGGCGCGAATGTGACATGGTCACAGGTCGAACGTGCCGTGCGCGAGCCCCTGCCGGAGTTTCACCGGATCGTGCAGAGGTTCGGTTCGCCGCAGATCCGCAACGTCGCCACGCTGGTCGGCAATGTCGCGCACGGTTCGCCGATCGCTGATTCCCTCGGATTGCTTTCCGTCATGGACGCGGAGTTGGAACTTGTCAGCGTCCGCGGCGTGCGGCAACGGTCAATCAACGGGTTCTATACCGGCTACAAACAAAAGGACCTCGCAGCGGACGAACTGATCGCCCGTGTCGCGCTGCCACTTCCGGCCGCGGGAGAGCGGCTGCGACTCTACAAGGTCTCCCGACGTTTCGACCTCGACATCGCCACGTTCGGGGCGGCGATCCGCGTCCGCGTCGAGGACGGGTTTGTCCGAGATGCCGCGCTCGCGTTTATGGGGGTGGCGCCGACGGTCGTGCGGCTGCCGGAAGCCGAGAGATTTCTCGGCGGCCGACCGTTCGACGAGGTGACCTTCCGCCAGGCCGGCCGCATCGCACGTTCGGAGGTACGACCGATCAGCGACGTCCGCGGCGGCCGAGAGTTCCGCGAACGGTTGGCGGAGAATATTCTGACGAAGTTCTATTTCGATGAGACAGCGGCGTATGGTTCGTGCCAGGGAGGTGCCGCGGTGCATTAGCCCCGAAGGGGCGGGGGGG
>DATJGQ010001073.1:0-6147 GCA_035494815.1 Gemmataceae bacterium | reverse complement strand
CCGCCATCAGGAGCGAGCCGTACATGAATACGGCGAGAACGAGGAACACGACGAACCACAGAATCAACGGAAGGGTCAACGCTTCCGTCAGCCCGTACCGAGCCGCGACCGCGTAACCGCCACCGAGATAGAATCCGCTCACCGTAAGCGACACGCCGACCACACCGATTAACTTGCCGAGCATCAACTGGAACGGCGTGACCGACCCGAGCAGCACCTCGGCGATCCGCTGCTGTTTCTCCTCCACGACGCCTTGCATCGCCGGCATTGCACCGAGAAGGACCATTACGAACATGAGCGCGATCAAAATCGCCGGCAACGCCATGTTCAGGACCCGACTCTCGTCGGAGGCGTCCTCGATCGCGCCGGTCACCGGGTTGAGCTTCGTGAGGCCCTTGGTTCGGACCCATACCGGTTGCTGGATCTCGCGGACCAACTCCTGCGATACTCCCTTGTCGACGAACCGTCGCTGCTGGATGACCTCGTTGACGGCCCGTTGCGCCCAGCGATCGAAGCCGCGGTCGCCGACCTTGTCGGACTGATAGCGGACCTCGTACCGCTCGTCAAGTTTGTCGCCGATCCGCGGCCGCACCCGCATTTCAAAAACGTTCGGGCCGATTTCCAGGAAGCCGACGAAATCGCCGCGCTGTTGCCGCTGTGACAGTTCGAGCCGCTGCCGGAGTATCGCGTCGCGGTCGCCGGCCGACGGCGGGACGTGGATGATCTCGAACGCCGGGCCGGTGCGTTCGCCGGTCTGCGGGTCGAGGATTTCGACCTCGTTGTGCCGTTTGACCGCCGCGTCGAGGATCGCGCCGAATTGGCCGCCGGCCGTGCGGTCGACGACGGCGTACTTCTTGGTCGTCTGATCCTCGGCTTTGCTGATCAGCACCTGGACGCCGATGCTGATGCCCCAGAGGACAGGCATCATGACGATGCTGACGATGAACGCCTTGGTCTGCACCGCGGCCTTGTACTCGCGCGCGGCGACCGCCCAGACTTTGTGCATGATTCCTCCGGTCGCTTACGCTTCCGGCTCGCCTTCGAGTCCCGGTCTCGCGATCCGCACGAAGATGTCCTGCAACGACGGCCGCGTCAATTCGAAATGCCGCACTCGGCCGCGCTCCATCAACGCTGACAAGACTCGCTGCGGGTCGGCCCCCGCGTCCAATCGCAACTCCTGCAGTCGGCCAAAATCTGTCACCTTGGTCACACCGGGAAGGCCTTCCAGGCCGTCGCCGTCGCCCTCGAGTCGAACGCGGACGGTGTCGCTGCCGTAGGCGTCCTGGATCGATTCCAGCGTGCCGTCGAGCACCTTCCGACCGCGGTAGATCATGAAGATGAAGTCGCACATCTTCTCGGCGACGCCCATGTCGTGCGTGGAGAAGATGACGGTCGTGCCGGCCTTCCGCAGGTCGAGGATCGCCTCACGCAGGACTTCGTTGTTCACCGGGTCGAGGCCGCTGAACGGCTCATCGAGCAGCACCAGCGACGGACGGGCGACGACCGTGGCGATGAACTGCACTTTCTGCGACATGCCCTTGGACAGCGCGGAGACTTTCTTGGTGGCGTGTGCGGTGAGATCGAGCCGTTCGAGCCAGGCGTCAATCGCCGCGCGCGAATCCCGAAGACCTTTGAGCGCTGCGTAGTAGCGGAGGATTTCGCGGACGGACATCTGCTTGTACAGCCCACGCTCCTCCGGCAGATAGCCGACGCGGTCATTGACGGACGACCAGGTCTCCTCCCCGAGCACGCGGATCGTCCCGCCGTCCGGGTGGAGGATGCGCATGATCATCCGCAGCGTCGTCGTCTTCCCGGAGCCGTTCGGGCCGATAAACCCGTAAATCGAATCTTCCGGCACGGCCAGCGACAGATCCGCGACGGCCGTTTGTGGGCCGAACGCCTTGGTGACCGATTCGATCTCGACGGCGGCGGGCATGCGGATCCTCGTCGCGGCTCGGCAAAGGGAGTGTGTAGGGTATTCGTATGGGACGGGAGGACTATTTCATCTCGCCGCGGACAGTTGGTTCTTCAAATCAGGTCCCACGGCTTGCGGGCGGCACGACCGAGCAGGACGCTCGCCTCGGGATCGCCGACGAATTGCTCTTTCTCGGCGTCCCACCGGAGTTTGCGGCCGGTGCGATACCCGATGTTGCCGAGATGTCCGACCAGCGTGGCCTTATGGCCGATCTCGACGTCGGCGGCCGGCCGCTGGCGGGAGCGGACGCACTCGATGAAGTTCTTGACGTGCAGGTCCGTGCGGTCTTCGGCCGCGGACTCCTTTCGAGGCATCCGCGCCCCGGTCGTCCCGCCGCCGCGCCGGCCGCGCTGGAGTTCGGGGATGACTTCGTAGCCGATGCGGTCGGTCAGGAGCGTGCCGTTGGTGCCGTAGAACGCCTCGCCGTGCGGGCGATCGTCCGGGCCGGACGCGCGGTAATAGCGTTTGCCGGGCGTCCGGCCCATCACACCCTGACCGCTGAGCGTGCAGCACTCGTAACTCATGACGAAGCCCGGGTACTCGTATGTGACTTGCAGGACGTCGGGCGTCTCGCCGCCGTCTTTGAGTTCGTAGCGATGGCCGCTCGCCGACACGGTCGACGGTGCATCCACGCCCATCACCTGCTGCATGCTGTCAATGCGGTGCGTGCCGAAGTCGGTGAGGAAGCCGCCCGCGTAGTCCCAGAACCAGCGGAACGTGCCGAGGAACCGGTTCTTGTTGAACGGCACCTTTGGTGCCGGTCCGAGGTAGAAGTCCCAGTCCAGCCCTTCCGGCGGGCTGCTGTCCGCGGCGGCGCCGATGCCGTTCGGGTACATGTTCGTGTAGTTCCACAGGCGGACGAAGTGCACCTTGCCCAGTTCGCCGCCCTGGACGATCTTCGCCGCTTCGGCGTAATGCGTCGATGACCGGTGCTGCGTGCCGGTCTGGACGATGCGGTTGTACTTCCGCGCCGCGGCGACCATCGCCCGGCCTTCGCGGACGTTATGGGCGAGGGGCTTCTCGACGTAGACGTCCTTGCCGGCCTGGCAGGCGAGCACCGTCGGGATCGCGTGCCAGTGGTCGGGCGTGGCGACGAGGACGGCGTCGACGTCCTTACGGTCGAGCACGCGGCGGAAGTCGCGCTCGGGCTTGCAGCCGGCCCCCGCCCATTGGGCCGCGCGGTTGGCGTTCGTCTCGTACACGTCGCAGGCCGCGACAATGGCGACGCCCGGGACCTGTTTGATGAGCCGGCCGTCGTAGGTTCCGCGGGTGCCGCAGCCGATGACGCCGACTTGCACGCGGTCGTTCGCCCCGAGTACGCGGCCGGCGGAAAGGGCGGTCAGCGATGCGGCGGTGCCGGAGAGGAATTGTCGGCGTTGCATGCGGAGTCTCCTGCAATGCCGACAAGATACCCGCCGTCACGACCACTCACAACTAACGGATTGGCGAGCGGGGTTGCGTGAGCGCCCCGAGGACTCTCAAGCGTCCGGACACTTGAGAGTCCTCGGGGCGCTGACGCGACCCCGCTCGCCGGTCATTTCCAAATCGAATTTGACTCCGTCTCTTGCCCGATGCGATCGATCGCCGAAATCACGATCTTCTCGAAGTCGGCCGCCACCGGAACCGTGACCGGCTTTTCGCCGTCGGCCGGGTGGATCGCCACGTCCCACTTCCCGCCGACCCGGCTGCGGACGACGATCAGCCGCACGGGATCGCCTTCCGGTCTCAGGACCAGTTGCCCGCGATCGGCTACCGTTTTCAAATCCACATGAAGCTTAACCGCCGGCTTCTTCCCCAGCCACGGCATCGCCGGCACGAGCGCCGGCTCCGCGTAGACCGCCTTGAGGGCGTCCGCTTTGCCGCCCGAGTTGTTGAGGATCGACCGCATGCTGAAATGCACGTTCCCCGGTTCGGCGATCTGCGATCGCGTCACCTTGATCTGCTCGACGATCTCCTCGGCGGGATAACGGCCCGTGTAGTTGCCCGGCCAAAGATGGCGGTGCTTCGAATTCTGCCCCGCCCACCACGTCAGGAGTTTCGGGTAACTCTGCTTCTCCTGGGCGATCGGCCAATAGAGTTGCGGCGTGAAATAGTCGACCCAGCCGTTGTTGAACCACAGCTTCGCGTCGGCATAGAGTTTGCCGTACTGGTCGAACCCGGCGATCCCTGGAGGGTTGCCCGGCCGCCAGATGCCGAACGGGCTGATGCCGACCTTCACCCACGGCTTGATCGCCTTCGTCTCTTTGTAGAGCCGCTCGACAAGTTGGTTGACCGCGGCACGTCGCCAGTCGTTGCGCGAAAGCTGGCCGCCGGACTTCTGATACGCCGCCCAGGTGTCGTCATCGGGGAACGGGATCTCCTTCTCGTCGGCGTCCTTCTCCGGATACGGGTAGAAGTAGTCGTCCATGTGGATGCCATCGACGTCATAGCGACGGACCACGTCGAGAAAGACTTTCAGCGAATGGGCCTGTACCTCCGGGTGCGTCGGGTTGAGCCAATAGTGCTTCCCGTAAGGCTTCGCCAGATCGGGCCGGCTCTTGACCAGATGATTGTTCGGGACTTCCGATCGTGAGGCCGGCACCTTCGCCCGGTATGGATTCAGCCAGGCGTGCAGTTCCAGCCCGCGGGCGTGGGCTTCGCGGACGGCGAATTCCAGCGGGTCGTAGAGCGGATCGGGAGCTTTGCCGAGCGTGCCGGTGAGGAACTCCGACCACGGCTCCAACTCGGAAGCGTAGAGCGCGTCCGCCATGGTCCGCACCTGGAAGACGACGGCGTTCAGCTTGACTGCGACGCACTTGTCGAGAATCGCCCGCATTTCGTTCTGCTGCTGCGCGGTGGACAGCCCGCGGCGGGACGGCCAATCGATGTTGCCGACGGTCGCGACCCAGACGCCACGGAACTCGCGCTTCACGGCTGGGGGATTGTCTGCCGCTTGCGGCTGAGCGGTCGTCGTCCCACAGGCAATGACAAGACCGGCGAGGAAGAGGCTGCGCATGGACGTCGTTATCCTTTCCCGAGGGGGTTCCGTTGTTGTAGTGTCGGAAGATGAAAACCGCGCCCTACACCGTCGCAATTCGCCGCGATTTGCGGTAAGACAAAACAAGCATCCCGCCCGGATTTCCCGCACCCTCCACCCGAGGTGACTGCTGTGACCCGCTCCGCACCCGCTCGCTGGCTGCTCGCGTCCGTCTTCGCCCTGACACTCGCCGGCGCGTCGCTCGCCGACAACTGGCCGCAATGGCGTGGCCCGACCAACGACGGCATCTGCAATGAGACCGGCCTGCCCACCGAATGGAGCGAGACTAAGAACATCGCCTGGAAACTGCCGATGCCCGCTCAGGCCGGCTCGACACCCGCCGTCTGGGGCGATCGCATTTTCCTGACGAGCGAGGACGGGCCGCAGGTCGCGCTGATGTGCGTCAGCACGCAGGGGAAGGAGCTTTGGCGGAAGCCGATGGGCAAGCACAACGGCCAGAAGTACATGAGCGGCGAGGGCAATAACGCCTCGGCTTCGCCGTGCACCGACGGCAAGCACGTCTGGGCACTTGACGGCGCCGGCGATTTCGTCTGCTACGACTTCACCGGCAACCAAGTGTGGACGTTCAACGTCCAGGACCGCTACGGCCAAATCCAACGCCGGCAGATCCAGCACGGCTTTCACAATTCGCCGGTGCTCGACGGCGACCGGTTGTACGTGAACCTATTGCACGCCGGCGGATGGCTGGTGTTAGCCATCGACAAGATGACCGGCAAAGAAATCTGGAAACACGAACGCAAGACCGACGCCTACAGCGAGAACACGCAGTCCTACGCGTCGCCGGTCATCTGGCGGAAAGGCAACGAGGCGTTTCTGGTCGTTCACGGCAACGACTATACGACCGGCCACAGCCTTGAGGACGGCCGCGAAATCTGGCGCGTGGCCGACCTGAACCCGCAAGGCAGCAGCTACCACCCGACGCTGCGTTTCGTTTCGACGCCGGCCGTGATGGAGGACATGATCGTCGTTCCGACGGCCAAGACGGGCCTGGTCATGGCGGTCAAACCGGACATCCACGGCACGATCAAGAAGGGTGACAAAGGCGAGCTCTGGCGCGCGCCCGGGATTACGCCCGATGTGTCCTGCCCACTCGTCTACGACGGCTGCGTGTATCTGTGCCGCGACGCCGGTCGGT
>DATJGQ010001072.1:0-2411 GCA_035494815.1 Gemmataceae bacterium | reverse complement strand
ATGTGCACCGCCCGGCGCGTCTGATCCACGCGGTAGAAAACCGCAAGCGGCCCGAGGAAGATGAGCCGGTCGTCTCCTGCCCGGACTCGCCCAACCCGAGCGGGTCGCGACCCAGTCTCCGCTCGATTTCGTCCATTGCGGAGGTGACCGCGTTGCGGTCGGCGGCGTCATTCCAGACGGCCGCGAGTTCTTCCTCCGCCGTTTTTCTCATGATGACGGCGTAGTTCATGGGGGCGCGAATCGCTGCCGGACTTCCGCCCACGTCCGGCCAGGTTCACAGGCGCGCCGGTCGAGTTCGTCTTTGGTGATCGACGGGCCCCATGGTACCAGCGGCACCGCGGCAGTTTTCGGAATGAAATCGCCGAGGAGTTCGCCGGCTTCGTCGCGCACCTCGACCCGGCCGTTCGCCCCGACGAGTTTCGCTCGTGTCACGGCGTCAACGATAACTTGACCCATGTCGTAGCCTCCGACTCAGTCGTTGTCATTCTAAACCGTCCTGGACGGGGATGCTATGGAAGGCGCAATTGATTCCGGAACCCGTGCGACGATCAATCATATTCTCGCCGCAGACTTTACGTCGATTGTCCGATTGATTCCGGACGCGTCATTGATTCCGGTGATGAGGTGTGCGTGTTTAGGAACGAACCAATGGCGATCACACCCGCCCGCCGAGCATGCCGATCTGAATCAGTTCCGCTGCGGAGTTCGGCCGCGTTCCCGTCCAGCCGCCGACCTGGCCGCCGCCGCCGTTCACGCCGCTCGCCAAGCCGCGCGTCAGCACCCACCAGCAGAAGTAGCAATGGTTCGACGTCGCCCCCGGCAGTGCGTCCGGGTCATGGGCCAGGATCTCGTCGCGGATCGCCGTCAGGCCCTCGCGGAAGAGTTTGCCGACGTACGGGTGTCGCCGGGCGCGGCGAACAATCGTCATCACGCTGTCGCGGTACATGTTGCCGATCGTCAATTGGTCCAAGTCCGACGCGAAGCCGCAGCACGGTTTGACTTCGCCTTTCGGCGTCACGATCAGCGCCTGGCCCGGGCCTTCGCAATAGTCCTCCTCGAACCAGACGCCGTCCCAGCCGCCGGTGAACCGCTCCGCCCGCTCGACTGGCGCGAGGTGATTCCAGTTGAGCGTCATCGTCAGCTCGGGCGTCACGAAGAGGTAACGACAGAGGACCGGTGAGAAGTCCACGACGCCGTCCAGCGCCGCGGCGAGGTCGCGGACCGGTTCCAGGCCCTGATCCGGTGCGCGGCTCGCGTAGCTCAGCGAGACGATCGTGTCACGGGCGAAGACGCGGCGGGCGGTGCGGCAGAAGACGGCCAGTCGCTCGGTGTGTTGCGTGCCGTGGAACTTGTCGACGCTCAGGCCGAGCTTCCCGGTGAAGCCGGCCCGGGCGAGCGCCCGCAACATCCTCCGCAGGTGCGGTTCGTCGTCATACCACACGCCGTTGGTCATCACCTTGTCGAAGCGGAATCCCAGCGCCGCTCCGCGGCGAGTGAGTGCGAAGAGGAACTCGGGGTAGATGAACGGTTCGCCGCCCGTGAAGCCGAGCGTCTCGATGCCGAACGCGCGGGCCTGTTCGAGAAAGCGGATCGCGACAGCGATGTCGAGGCGGTCGGGCCATTCGATCGGAACGCAGCAATGCGGACAGGCGAGGTTGCATTGGTAGCCTGGACACAACATTAAATAGTTCGGCCGAAACGTGCGGGTGCGGCGTTTGACGGGCCGTGCCGTGTCGCGGCCGGGGGCTGGCGTGGGACGGGATCGGCTCATGATGTTATGGTAGGGCCTCACGATTAAACGTCGTCCCGTAAGTGGGAACCCACGGCGTACACTTACGGTGTGCGGTCCGTCGGATCGCTCGCCGGTGATAGGCCGCGCCGGCGCGATCAATAGTTAGGCCCGCGCGGAGTCTCCTCATGATGTGGGACTATGCTGCGCTGCTGATGCTGTCGCCGGCGATTCTCTACGGGCTTGCGTTGGCCGTGGGCGCGCAGGCCAGAAATCCTGGTCGGTGTTCCTCCTGCGCTGGCGCCACCTGGTCGTCTTGATCCCGCGCACCCGCGTTGGTAGTGTGCTCCCCTTTGTCGAGGGAAACAATGGCAAGGCGTGGAGTACATTGGGTAGCGCTACTTGTGGGCGGCTGCTGCGGCCTGTCGCCGGTCCCTTCGGTTCCCAAGGCGGCGGGGCCTCCGCCCAGCAGGTCGGCTGGCCAGGCTGTCGTCGCACCGCTCCGCGTCGCCCCGTACCTGAGGCTGGCGTCGGCCCTCGCCGACTCCGGGGAGGCCTCGTCATCGTGGCCACGACCGCTCGTGATCGCGGTGCGGGCCGCCGTCCTGTGGCACTCGAACGGCGTGCCGACCCTGCAGACCGACGACCCGCCCGAGTTTGCCGACCGAGGGTTAGCCGTTTG
>DATJGQ010001071.1:0-5936 GCA_035494815.1 Gemmataceae bacterium | reverse complement strand
CGCCGTTGCCGTTTCCGTTAGCGACCGGCGTGTCGTCGGGGGGCGGAGAGTTGGGGGGCAACGTATCTGGCAAAGCTACTTCCTCGGCAGGCTGAGAGCCTTCGTCGGGCACAGAAATGTGGCGAATCCGCGGGTCCTTTTCCTGGTCACATTCTAGCGAAAACTGACCAGAAAACCCAGCAGAGTGGACGACCAAACGTTAAACATCGCATCGACTTAAATCAAATGAAGGCTGACACTTGCAGACACAAGAATCGATGCTGTGGTACAATCCCGGGGTGACGGCGGACACCCAATTGGTTTTCGGGGATCGAGGTGTTTTCATGCACCGATTTGCACTGTTTTTGGGTGTCCTTTTTCTCTGCGCTGCGACGCTGACGGCCGCGGAAAAGGACACCCCTGCGGCGGCCAACACTCGGGGGAAGAAGCTGGCGACGAAGGTCTCGGTCGACTTTCAGGACCAGTTTCTCAAGGAGTGTTTCGCCGAGATCTCGCGACAACTTCAGGACGCGGGGTCCGGCAGTGTGAGCGTGCGATACGACATCGGCGTTTCGATGAATCAGCGGGTCACGTTTGCCGCGAAGGACGAGACGTTGGAGAAAGTGCTCGACGGCATGCTCAAGAAGAACGGCCTCGGCTACATTGTCGTTTCCAAGGCCGGCGACCGGTACGACGGCTGGCTGCTCGTCAAGCAAGGCAACGAACGCGGTTACGCCGTCAGCGACGATCCGAAGTCCAGGTCCAGCGGAAAAGAAACTGTGAAAGCCGCGCCCAAGTCGACCGCGCCGACCGCGACCGACGACGAGAAGTCCGAAAAGGCCGCCGCAGGTAAGCTCGAGCTGGCCCGTTCCCTGCTCAAGGACGGTAAGACAGACCGGGCGAAACAGCGCTTTCAGGAGATCGTCCAGCAGTACCCCAAGACCAAGGCGGCGGACGAGGCCCGCAAGGAACTCGACAAGCTCAAATAGCGGGACCATTATGCCGCGGCGGGCCGGGCAAAGCCGCTTCCGACCGGAAGCGGCGGACGAACAAGGGTTGGTCGCCATCGGCGGCGATCTTGCCCCGGCGACACTCCTCGACGCCTACCGTAGCGGTGTCTTCCCCTGGTACGACGAGCATACGCCGATCTGCTGGTGGTCGCCGGACCCGCGGGCGATCATCCCGCTCGACGGCCTGCACGTCAGCCGCCGACTGGCCCGCACAATTCGCGGCGGCCGGTTCACCGTCACGTTCAACCGCGATTTCGCCGGCGTCATCCACGGCTGCGCGAATCGACCGGGCGAAGGGACGTGGCTCGTGCCTGAGATGATCGACGCGTACCGGGACCTCCATCGCCTGGGCCACGCGCATAGCGTCGAAGTGTGGCACGGCGACGAACTCGCCGGCGGGACCTACGGCGTGGCCGTCGGCGGCCTCTTCGCGGGCGAGTCGATGTTTCATCGCGTCACCGACGCGTCGAAAGTCGCGCTCGCCGCCCTGGTGGATCGACTCAACGAGAGAAAGTTCACGCTCTTCGACGTTCAATTCGTGACGCCGCACACGAGCCGGATGGGCGCGGTCGAGATTCCGCGGGCCGACTACCTCGACCGCTTGCGTCGAGCCGTCCATTTGGACGTGCGCTTCTTCTGATCCTCTGACGCAACTTCGCCTCACGACGCGACGCCTAAGAGTTCGCCGAGCACGTTCTCCTGCGGGTAGCTGTGCCCGCGGTGCTGTCGAAAGCCTTCGGCGTACGCGACCCCGCCCGCGCGGCCCGCGGCGGCGCTCCAGTCGCGCATCGAGTTGATGTAGTGGTCGACGCCGTGGTGCTTGAGCAGCCAGTTCCGCTGGCTGGCGTGGCAGGCGAGCATCGCCGCTTTCTCGTCGATGACCGCGGAAATGTCGACATGAAAGTCCGGAGTCAGCGGGCGGCCGAAAATGTCCTTGTGCTCGATCGGGTCGCAGTAGTAAAGGTGAGGGATGTGGTCGGCGGGATCAGGGCCGCCCTTCCCTTGGAGAAACAGCGGGATCGGCGCGTTGAACGCCGCGGCACGGACCAGGCGACTCGTCATCTCGTGGTCGAGCATGTAGTCGTCGGGGCTATGCGTCAGAACGATGCGCGGGCGGACGGTCCGCAACAGGTTCGTGACTTTGGCGATCGCCGGCTCGGCGTAGGTGATGAGCAGGTCGCGCTCTTCGACGCAGTGGTAGTCGCCGTCGAGCCGCGCGGCCGCGGCGGCGCCTTCGGCGCGACGAATGCGCGCGATCTCTTCGGACGTGTGCTCGGCCGAACCGCAATCGCCGGGCGTCATGGTCGCGATCACGGCCTTCCAGCCGTGTTCTCGGACGAGGCGGGTCATCGTTCCCGCGCAAAGGAACTCCGCGTCGTCCGGGTGGGCGAGGACGGAGAGGATCACGTCGGCCATCACGGCCCCTTGCGGCCCTTCTCGTCGCCGGACGCGGCCGGCTGCGGCCTCGGCGCGGGGCCTTCCGGGCCCGCCGTCGGCGGCTGCGCGGCGCTCGTCACTTGCTCGTAGAGCATTCCGCGATTGCTCCGCACCGTCCGCACCGCGTCCTGGCTGATCCACGGCTGACCGTCGGGGCCGGCACCGTCGAACGGCCCGAGCACCGGCAGCGGCAGCACCTTCGGATCGTCCACAACTTCCTGCAACAGACCCGTGCTGATTTGGGCGAGAACGGGCGAACCCTGCAAGAGGCTCAACGCCTCCGTGAGCACGCCGGGCACGATCAGGCTGCGGCGGATTTGCAGGCCGCTCTGTAGCCGGATCACGTCCAGATAGTTCAGCTCCGCCTCGTACGTCTCCTGCTGGACGAAGTCGTCCTTGCGGAAGTCCGGGTATTTCTCGAGCACCTTCTTCCAGAGGTCGAACGCCTGCTGGTAGGTCTCGATCGCCCGGTCCGACGCGCCGCTCTTGCGGAGGCGGTCGGCCTCGGCCATCAATTTCCGCCCCTTCACCGTCTCCGGGTCCTGCTCGGTGTACGCCCGGAAATAATGGTGCGGGAAGTTAGTCATCTGCCGGCTCTGGTTGTAGAAGACGAGTTGCCGGTGCGCGAGCTGGCTGCGGCGCAGGCGGTCGGTCGCGAGTTCGGGCCGGAGGTCGGGGCCGATGTCGTTTTCCGCGACCGTGTACTCCTTGCGGTACTCCTGTGCGAGTTGTTCGAGATTGGCGAGCGTCGGGACGTCGAGGTAGAGCCCGTTTCTCCGGCCGTGCTCACGCCACATCTGGAACGCGAGCCGCCAGGCGTCGGCCGCCCACTCCACGCCGGTGCCGACGACGACCTTCTTCTGGGGGAACCAACGGCTGCGGCCGGACCGCCCCTCGTCCACTTCCCAGCCGGAGGAGTCGAACCAGTTCTCCTTGAGCAACCGCTCCGCGGTGTACGACTGGGCGCGGGCCGGCTCCTGGCGGAACAGCACCTCGGCGGGCTGTCGCGGCATGCGGCGGCCTTTCTGGCCGGCGACGCGCTCCGCCTTGTCCTTGATCTCCACCATGATCTCGGCGTCGGGCAGCGGGTCCTGGGCGTAGGAGTACCACGCCCGCGCGGCCTGGAAGTTGTCGAAGTCGTCGGCCAGCACCGGCGCTTGCGCGGTCGTGATCGGCGCGTCGTTGAACCGTTCCGGCTGACGGATCGGCAGCACGGGGAATTGCTGGTCGATCGACTTGAGGTCGCCCGGCCGGCCCATGAACGCGACCCCTTCCACGACCGGGTCCACGTACCGCGTCGGAATCTTGCGATTGTCCGCGAGGAAATCGACGATCACGTCCGGCGTGACGAGTTGCTTGCCCTCGTAGCTCAAGAGCGTTCGCAGCCGGCGAACGAGCTGCGGGTGCTTGTTGACGAAATCCTCGAACGGCACCAGGTCCACCGGCCGGCCGGGTTGCCGGAAACGGCTCGGGTCGCGCTCGGTCGGCTCAATGCAACTGAGTTGATAAAGCGATCGCAGCGTGTTCGTTTCGTCGGCGACGCCGAATTTGTTCTGGAAGTAAAAGCCGATCCAGCGGCGCATGTCCGGGTTGTCGCGGTTGAGTCGTTCGCCCTGGGCCAGCAGTTCGATCCCGCGGCTGATGTAGTAGTACTTGTCCTTCACCCGGTCGGATTCGACGGAAACGTTGTACGCGAGGTTCCAACTCTGGAAGAGCCAGGGGGTGAGGAAGTGCGGCTGCAGCTTGGTGAGCGAGCGGACGATCAGTTCCAGTTCGTTCCACTCGTTCTTCATCTGCTTGTCGATCGCGGCCTTCCAGAGGATCGTGACGGCCGCGCCGCGGGAGCCGGTCAGGAGCAGACGGAGCGTCGAGCCGAGCAGTTCCGCGTTCTCGCCGCGGGTGATTTCCCGCAATTCCAGATCGTTTGCCTGAGACGTTACGGTCGGCCAGGCGAACTGCGACTTGCCGTCGGACGTGTCCAGGCCCCTCCAGAAGAAGGTGTTGATAACGAACAGCGCGAAGATCAGCCCGAAGTAGACGATCTTGCGCTGCGTCGACGGTTGTTGCAGTGGGGAGGGCATGACTCACTCCGGTTCCGTCAATTCGCGATCTCGCGGGACTTCATCAGGTAGTAACCGAGGATGCCCCACGGCAGCAGATAACCCAACAGGATCAGACTGCTCATGATCATGTCCGTACCGTCGATGTTGAACCCTTCGGCGACGTAGTTGGACCAGTTAAACAGGTCCACGTCCGGCAGGATGTTCAGCAGCCGGCGAAAGACCCAACGGTACATGACGTCGAAGTAGTCCGCGACGACGGCGGTCGCCGTCTGGTCGAGCGGGATCGTCAGGTTCTTATTTTCCGCCAGCCGCACGAGCGACTCGGCCGGGCCGCCGCCGGGGCTGCGGCCCTCGGCCAGCTCCTGGACGAACTCCTGAATCTGGGACTGCCCGGCAATGAACAGGAAGATCGTCAGCAGAAAGGCGATGACGCCACTCAAGTAGGTCGAACAGGCGACGGCGATCGCGATTACCATGACCAACCGCAGCCAGAGGCCGATCGAGCCCTTCAAGAAGTTCCACGCGAACGAGCCGTCGCTCGCCAGCAGGTACAGGTCGTTCTTGGCGACGCCGAGGAACTGGGTGCGACTTTCGCACTTCACGAGCACGGTCAGCCGCGGCATTCGCGGCGGGGCGCCGGGGACGTTCAGTTCCGACGGCTGGCCTTCGAGCGCCGCCCGGAAGAGCCCGCCCGGCACCTTGATGTCGAAGGTGTGATAGTCCACGATCTCCTTCGATCGGTACTCGTAAAACCCGAACTTCTCGGCGGCGGCGTCGATCCGCTTCCAGGCCTCGGTGGCGGTCGGGTCGTCGGGTTGCGCGTTCAGATTGATGTCGCGGACCGCGTCGTCGTACTGCTGCTTGACCGCCGGGTCGGGCTGCGTCGGGTCGCCCCCCTTCGTCGGGTCGCCCCACTTGTGAGCCGCGAACGTCAGCGTGATGTAGACGCCCTTGTTCTCCTCACCCTTGGTCGTACGGAAGATGTCGAACGCGAATTCGCACGGTACGTACGGCTTGTCTTTCAACTCGCCCGGCAGCGAGCCGTCGAAATAACTCCAGACGGCCCGCTCGGCGGTGTTAGCGCCGCCGGCGATGTAGCTGCGATACTCCCATTCTGGGCCCACGGACTGTCCTTTGACATCCGCCTTCTTCGACCGGACGTTGTAGAAACTGAGGCGGCCGTACAGTGGTACGCGGGCCTTGAGGCTTTCCGACGCCGCGTCCGCCGACGGGTTGCTGGTCCAGATCAAGACCAGGCTCAGCACGCTCAGCGTCGCCAGCACCGCGAATGACAGGATCGAGTAGCCCAGGATGCGGCCGAGGACAATCTCGAACCGCTCGACCGGCTTGGTGACGATCGTGTGGATCGTCTGCGTCTTGATGTCGTTGGGGATGCTGAAGGACGACAACAGCCCGACGGTGAGCAGTAGTAGGGGCGTCATCGCCC
>DATJGQ010001070.1:0-18779 GCA_035494815.1 Gemmataceae bacterium | reverse complement strand
CCACTCCGCGCACGGAGAGCCGCTCGGCGAGGAGGCGATTCGCGGCGCGAAGAAGTTCTACGGCCTCGACCCCGACAAACACTTCGACGTGCCGCCGCAAGTGTACGAGACGTTTCGCAAGGGCCTCGGCACCCGCAGTCGGGCGCTCGCGCACGCCTGGTGGGACACATACGAGCAGTACAAGGGGAAGTACCCGGAACTTGCCGAGCACCTCCGGTGCATGCAGCGGCGACTCCTGCCGGAGGGCTGGGACAAGAGCCTTCCAACCTTTCCGTGGGGCGAAATCGACGACCCGAAAAAACCGGGACAGAAAAAGGTGGCGGCGGTGGCCAGCCGGGAGTCGTCGGGACTCGTGCTCAACGCGCTGGGGAAAAACGTCCCGTGGCTGCTCGGCGGCTCCGCGGACCTCGCGCCGTCGACGAAGACGCGGCTGACGTTCAAGGAAGCCGGCGACTTCGAGGCCGAATCGTACGGCGGCCGCAACTTCCACTTCGGCATCCGCGAGCACGCCATGGGCGCGATCCTCAACGGACTCGCCGTCAGCAAAGTCCGGGCGTACGGGTCGGGTTTTTTGATCTTCAGCGACTACGGCCGTGCCCCGATCCGCCTCGCCGCGATCATGGAAGTTCCGGTGATCTACATCTTCACTCACGACTCGATCGGCGTCGGCGAGGACGGGCCGACGCACCAGCCGATCGAACAGCTCGCGTCGCTGCGGGCGATCCCGAATCTCATCGTGATCCGTCCCGGCGACGCGAACGAAGTCGTCGAGGCGTGGAAGTACGTCATGCAATTGAAGCACGAGCCGGTCTGCCTGATCCTGAGTCGCCAGGACCTGCTGACGCTTGATCGGGACAAATACGCGTCGGCTACTGGTGTCCATCAAGGCGCCTACATTCTCGCCGACGCGGCCGATGGCAATCCGGACGTACTCCTCTTAGCGACGGGCAGCGAAGTGCAATTGTGCGTCGGGGCTTACGAGCAGTTGAAGAAAGAGGGCGTCAAGGCCCGGGTGGTGAGCATGCCGTCGTGGGAAGTGTTCGAGCACCAGCCGCCCGAGTACCGCGACAGGGTGATCCCGGCGGGGGTGACGGCGCGGGTGGCCGTCGAGCAGGCGTCCACGTTCGGCTGGCAGCAGTACGTCGGGCCGACGGGGGCCGTGGTCGGAATGAAGACGTTCGGGGCGTCGGCGCCGCTCAAAGAGTTACAGAAGAAGTTCGGGTTCACCGTGGAGGCCGTCGTCGCCGCCGCCAAGGCACAGCTCGCGGCCCACTAGAAGTGATCGGAGCGCACGCGCCGCGAACTTTCCCCGAATGGGGCGCGGCGTTGCCAGGGCGCAAGCCCTGGGGAGATCGACGCGGGTCCCCGATCACGAGGACATCTACAAAGCCTCCAGAAACGCGATCAAATCGTCCTTCTCCTGGTTGGTGAAGCCGATCGAGAAGCGGGTGTCGTAGAAGTCGACGACTGCGGCCAGATCCTTGGCCAGGCCGTTGTGGAAGTAGGGGGCGCGGCCGGCGAGGCCGCGGAGCACCGGACCTTTGAACTTGCCGATGTCATTCCATTTGCCTGTGATGAGAGCGCGGCCAGGATCAGTCGTTTTGCGAGTCTGTCCCGTAGCGAAGTTCCGCAGCGTATAGAGCGGCATGTCGGGCGTTCGGACTTCTTCATCGGTCAGACCGATGTCGATCGGCAAGGCGACTGAATGGTTGCCTACGTTGGGACTGTCATGGCAGGCGGTGCAGGCGCTGCGGATCACGCCGACGTTGAGATCGTCGTTCAGGCCGCCGACGTCGGTGATGTTGATGCGGGGGTCGTTGAAGATCGCGGCGCCGCGGGCGATGGCAGCCTGGCGCCGGTTATGCGAATCGGCCCAGGCGTCGTAGAGCGTCATGGCCCGCGGGTCGAACGGCTGGTTGTTCACATCCGCGCCGAGCACGTCGTTGATCGTCACGTAAAACTTCTGGTCGGCGAGGTAGGCCGGCCCGCCCCGGGCGCGGCGGGCGGTCAGGACGCCCGCGCCTCGGTCGACGATCTGGGCGGTGGCGAGGTTCATCTCGAACCTCACAATGGCCTCGCGCTGCCCGTCACTGAGTGGCCGGCCCTGCGCATGCCCCTTCGTGGCGTCGTTGGCCTGGTGCTTGAGATCGGAGAAGAGGGCGCGGGCGTTCTCGGCGGGCGTCGCGGTCGAGAAGATCGGAGTCGTCCCGAGCGGGCCGAACGACTCCCGGCCGTCCCACATGACCCCGGTAAGGAACCGCAAGTTCGTGCTCGGCAGCGGCCGGCGGAAAAGCGAGAGCTCGGTTTCGTCGGCGTAGTCGTACGGGTCGTCGACGTCGACGAGTTCGAACTCCGCGCCTCGCGGGATGGGCATGCCGACACGGATCAAGGCCTTGTTCAGGAGCATGCTGTACGCGGCCCGTCGCGCCGCGACAGACGAACAGTCGGCGTCGGGGGAGTTCGACCCGTCGTTGGTGCGGAAGATCGGGTCGGTCCCGCCCGTCGCGTCGAATCGGTTCTGGACATCTTCCGGCGTAATCGTCCAGCCGGTGGCGGCCACGTGGCAGGAGGCGCAGGACCGGCCGTTCGTGCCGAGGCTCTGGAAGAACGGGTTGGACAGGTTCACCGGGTTGCCGTCGAGCGTGACGGTGCGAAGTACGCCGCCGGGGTTCGGCGCGTCGATCATGAACTGTCGATCGCCCGCTGCTAACCCCGACACGAGTAAGACGGCGGCCGCCAGCGCCGCGGCCACAATGTACCGGGACCGAAGAGAAGGGCGGTGCATTCCTGATTTCCCCCAATAGCGTGCTGGGACGGGCCCGCAACTCGAGTGGTGGGCCTAGGGGATACATCCGAGGCCGAGCTGAATTGGTGACACGCGGGGGAAAAGGATTTGCGAGGCGGGACGTCCGGCTTAAAATGTGCCCGTTCACCAGGCCCGCCGCCCACAATCCCATCCGGTGAACGTAATGTCGTCCGAAGGGTCGGTGACGCGTTGGGTCACGGCGCTCAAAGGTGGTGATACGGCCGCGGCGCAGCCGCTCTGGGAGCGCTACCACCGACAACTCGTTGCCCTGGCGCGACAGAAGCTGCAATGCGGCCGCCGACGCGTCGTCGATGAAGAGGACGTGGTTCAGAACGCCTTCCACAGTTTTTTCCGTGGCGTGGCCGGCGGCCGCTATCCGCAACTCGAAGACCGGAACAACCTTTGGCGGCTGTTGGTGATCATCACCGCCCGTAAGGCACTCGACCAACTCGCCCACGAGCGCAGCAAGCGGCAGGGCGGTGGCACCGTTCCGAGCCGATCGCGGATGTTACTTGAGGAGTCCGATTGGAACGACGCGGCGCTGCAACAAGTCATTGGCGACGAGCCTACGCCGGAGTTCGCCGCCCAGGTCGTTGAGGAATACCAGCGGCTGCTCGACTTGCTGGACGACGACACGTTGCGGCAGGTAGCCGTTTGGAAGATGGAAGGTCACACCAACGACGAGATCGCCGGGCAGCTCAACTGTTCGAAGCGGACGGTGGCCCGCAAGCTGGAAACGATCCGCATCATCTGGAGCGGGGAGGCGGTGACGTGAGCGAGTGTCGAACTGCAGCGGTCGAAGAGCGAGCTCGGCTCTCGCCCGCCGAAGCGCGGCAGGTCGACCGCGCCTGCGACCGCTTTGAGGCCGAATGGCTGGAGGGGCGGCGGCCGCGGCCGGAAGCTTACCTGGGCGCGGTCGGCGAATCCATCCGGTCCGCCCTTTTGCGACAACTTCTCCTGTTGGACTGGGACTACCGCCGCCGCGCGGGCGAACATCCGCGCGCCGCAGATTATGAAGCGCGATTCCCCGCCGACGCGACGCTGATCGGGGAAGTTTGCCGCGAGGCGATCGAATCCGTCGCCAACACGCGCGGCGGGGCGGAGGGGTCTTCGGTCACCGGAGTGTGTGAGGCCGAGACCGTGCTGCCAGACCCATCTCTCGTTGCCGCTTCCGGCAAGTTCGAGTTGGTGAAGGAGGTCGGTCACGGCGGCATTGGCGTGGTGTTCCGCGGCCGCGACCGCCACCTCGGGCGTGAGTTGGCAGTGAAGGTGCTGCGGGAGGCGTACCGCGACAAACCGGAGGCCCGCCGACGCCTCATCGCGGAGGCGCGGATCGGTAGCCAGTTGCAGCACCCGGCGATCGTGCCGGTCTACGAGCAAGGTTGGCTCGACGACCGCCGGCCGTACTTCACCATGAAACTCGTGGAGGGCCATACCTTGGCCGCGCTGCTTCGGGGCCGGGCCGAACCGGGGCAGGACTTGCCGCGGTTTCTGGGCGTGTTTGAGCAGGTGTGCCAGGCGATGGCTTATGCACACGCCCGCGGCGTCGTTCATCGCGACCTCAAGCCGGCCAATGTGATGGTGGGCGCATTCGGCGAAGTTCAGGTCATGGATTGGGGGTTCGCGAAAGCGGTAGGCAGCAGGCAGAAGGCGGCAATCAGTGCGGAAGAAGAGTTGTGTTCCCCGCCCGCTGCCTGCCGCGTGTTGCCAGCTGATTTATCGCAAAGCGGGGCCATGATGGGGACGCCCGCTTACATGCCGCCGGAGCAGGCGCGGGGGGAGTCCGGCCACATCGGCCCGCAGGCAGACGTGTTTGCACTCGGGGCAATACTCTGCGAGATCCTCACCGGTCGGCCGCCGTATGTCGGGGGCACCGCCGACGAAATCTGGCGGCGTGCAGCCGACGGCGAACTGGCAGAGACTTACGCGCGACTCGCCGACTGCGAGGCCGACGACGCCTTGCGGGAATTGGCCCGCCGCTGTCTCGCCCCGGACCGCGGGCAGCGACCGGCGGACGCCGAGGTGGTCGCCCGGGAGTTGACGAGCTATCTGGCCTCGGCGCAGGAGCGACTCCGGCAGGCGCAGTTGGAGCGGGCCGCGGCCGAGGCGCGGGCGAAAGCTGAGCGGCGGGCTCGGAGATTACTCCTGGCCCTGGCGGCGGCGGTGCTTTGCGGGAGCGGGGTCGCCGTCTGGGAGGCGATTATCGCGAATCGGGCAAAGCATGACGCCTTCGACGCCGCCGCGGCCCAGCGGCAGGCGCGCGAGGCCGCCGACGCCAAGGAGGCTGAGACGAGCGCGGTACTCGACTTCGTCCAGAAGCGGATCCTCGCCGCCGCCCGCCCAGAGGGCCAGGACGGCGGCCTGGGTCGGGACGTGACCCTCCGACGCGCTCTCGAAGCCGCCGTGCCCGTCGTGGACAAGAGCTTCGCGAAGCAGCCGATCACCGAAGCCCGGTTGCGGACGACGCTGGGACACAGTTTCCGTCAACTGGGGGACTTGAAAACGGCCGCCGAGCAGTTCCGGCGCGCCCGCGCGATTTACGCGGAACACCTCGGCCGCCACGACCTCGAGACACTCGCGAGCGTGACGAACCTGTCCGTCTGCTACTATGCCCTGGGCCGGCACGCCGAGGCCCTCAAGCTCCGCGAAGAGGTACTGGCCGGACAACGTGCCGTGCGGGGCCCCGACGACCCGGAGACGGTCAAGTGTATGTGCAATGTGGCAAACAGCTATGGCGCCCTCGGCCGGCACGCCGAAGCCGTCGCGCTGCACGAACGGGCGTTGCCACTCTTCGAAGCCAGGCTCGGCCGCGACCACCCGGACACGATCACGAGCATCCACAATCTCGCCAACAGCTACTACTACCTGGGCCGCCACGCCGAGGCCGTCAAGCTCCGCGAAGAGGTGGTGACGCGGCGGACGACGATACTGGGCCCCGACCACCCGGACACGCTGCTGGCCATGTACAACCTCGGCATCAGCTATAGCGCCCTCGGCCGGCCCAGCGAAGCCATCCGGCTGGGTGAAGAGACGGTTGCCCGACAGAAACCCAAGCTGGGTCCAGACCACCCGGACACGCTCGCGAGCATGAACCTCTTGGCCGGCGGTTATTCCGCCGTCGGCCGGCACGCCGACGCCGCGAAGCTCGCCGAGCAGGTGTTGGCACTGCGGTGCGCCAAGCTGGGACCGGACCACGTCCATACCGTCTCGACGATGAGCAACCTGGCCCGAATCTACGAGTGCCTGGGCCGTAACGCCGAGGCCCTCCAGCTCCGCGAAGAGGTGCTGGCGCGACGCCGAAGTAAGCAGGGACCTGACCATCCCGATGCGCTAGCGGGCATGCACAGCCTTGCCCTTAGCTACCGGACGCTCGGCCGGCTCGCCGAGGCCCAAAAACTGCTCGAGCAGACGGTGGCGTTGAACCGGGCCAAGCTCGGCCCCGACCACCCCGAGACGCTCTCGACCATGGGAACGCTGGGCGCCATCTACGGCGACCTCGGCCGGCATACCGACGCCCTAGAGATTCGCGAGCAGGCGTTCGCGATCCTGAAAAACCGGCTCGGCCCTGATCATCCGGAAACGCTTCGCCTCATGGCCGGCGTGATCAACAGCCTCATGAGGCTCGATCGTGGCGCCGAGGCTTTGCCGCTGATCGACGAGTGCGTGCGCCGGGCTGCCACTCAAGCGGCGCCCCGGTGGGTGATTCCGGAGGTGATGGAACATCGGCTTCGCCACTTCGAGAAGGCCAAAGACGCGGACGGTTGCCAGACGACGGCCGAAGTGTGGGAGAGAGTGCGGGGCAGCGACGCCGACTCCCTGTATGGGGCGGCTTGTTTTCGGGCCGTCTCCGCGGCGGTCATTCGCGCGACCGACATGTCCCCGACCGCCGCGAAACGGGCGGACGGCGAGGCCGACCGGGCGATGACCTGGCTGAAGAAAGCCGTGGCCGACGGGTACAAGAACGTGGCGCACATGGAAAAAGATGCAGATGTCGACGCACTCCGCGACCGCGCCGACTTCCGGAAACTCATGGCGGAGTTAAAGGGCGACGACTGAGTATTGCTGTCGTGTTATCCCTCCCGCACGTTTACCTTCCGTCCGCGGCATTGTTCGGTCTTGGGCTGCTTCACCCGTTAGCACGCCGTTTTTGTACACCGCGTCGATCTTGTCGGCGTCCACGCCGCCGGGAAGCGTCACAGCCTGGCAGTACTCGCGCTGTTGCCAGGTATGCGCTTGGAGGGGCGGGCGCCCGCCACCTCACGGTCGCGGCTCTGAAAGAGCGGCGACGCATTTACGAGACTGCGGTTGGTTCTCGCCGCGGGGTGCCGCCGAGAAGCGCGAAGAGGCCACGCAGGTGGGCGTGGAGAACCTCCGGGCGGTAAGACAAAGCGACGCCGAGCTCGGTGACCACCTGTCCGAGCAGAAAGACCTCGCAGAGGGCCTGGCGTTCCTCGCGAGTGGACGGGATCAGGCCGCCGATCTCGGGTGAGGAGAAGTAAGAGCGCAAGAACGCGCCGCCGACTTGGGCGACCCAGAAACGGCCCCACGGCTCCAGCGTCGCGCGGTCCTCGGGGCGAACGATGCTCGTGCCCACCTCCGTGCCGTTGAGCGCGGTGTCGGCAGCCCGCTGGAAGGAACGCAACAGGCCGGCCACGTCGACGAGCGCGGTCCGCTTCTGCCGCCGCTCGCTCGGGGAGGCGGCCACGTCGCCGCCGAAATGGACGAAGAGCACGTCGCTGCCGGTGACCAAAATCTGACCTAAATGTAAGTCGCCATGGACCCGCGACCGCAGCCCGCCCCAGCGGCGGCTCATGATCGCGCGGAAGCGGTGGTGCAACTCGGCCTCACGGTCGAGCACCGCCTTCGCGTCGGCCTGGACCTCCGGCGAGAGCAGCCGCAACCGGCGGGCCAGTCGCCGGAGCACGCGGCCGGCCTGGTTGCGGAGCGATTGATAGACGCTCCGCAGATAGAGCGGCGTGGCCGGCTCCGGCAGGAACGCCGGGTCGTCGGCGGGGTTGGCCAGGGCGGCGTGCAGTTCGGCGGTGCGACGGCCGACGAGACGGGCCCATTCGAGGTACGGCTCGATCATGTCGGCGGCGAGGTTCGGGTGCGCGTCCAGGGCTGACGTCGATCCGCTCCCGGGCCTCAGTGCGGCCGGGTCTGTCATCATCTCCGGAAATGTCGGGACATGCGCGGCCGGCTCCGTGACGCCCGGCGCCGGACGGATGCCGTCGACGGCTGAATCGTCGGCGGCGTCGAAGATGGCGGCGACGGTGAGCGGCACGTCGGGGGCGGGTCCGGCGGCTGACAACGCCCGCTCGCAATAGCGGCCGAGTGCGTGCAGGGTATATTGCCAGGCGTCGCTCTGGGTCGGGACATTTTCCTGCAGCGTGCCGAGCGTCAGGTGCTCGCCATAGTGCTGGCGGTATTCCAGCAGGCCCCGGATCGGACGCGTGTACGGGAAGCGGACGGCGGCGAGGTGTCGACCGATCTCCCAGTCGGCGTGCGGGCCGAACTCCAACTGGCGGTACAGGGTCAGCACCAGCTTATCGCCGAAGGTGGTCTCGGCTCGGTTCTGGTCGGCGCGGCGTGGATTGGCCGGTCCGACTGTGTCCATGTCTACGGCGGCGTGGTCATGGACGAGCGTGGCGATGATGCTGCCGCGCACGCCGGTCAGTCGCCGGCCGCCGGCGAAGAGGCCGAGCAAGGCGGTGTTGAAGCCGGGGTCGTACATCGCGTCGTAGATGAGCCCCTCCTGGCCGCCGAGGACGCGGGCGACGGCGCTGAACGGTTGCCGCTGCATGACCTCGTCGGCGGCGGGGCCCTCCGCGAACGCCAGCGGCAGGGCGTAGACGTCCGGGTCGCCCTCGCCGTAGTCGATGCGCGCGCCGGTGAGGACGGTTGGCGCGGGCGTGTTCGGAAGTTCCACCGATTCCAACAGATCGACCGTGCGGAGGGTGCGGCCGCCCCCGCGATACCAGCCGCGGCCGAGGAGGTGGCCGGGCAGGAGCGCCTCGAGCTGCGACTTCTGAGGGCCCCGGACGAGGTCGTCCCAGCGATTGATGACCTTGAGCGCGGGCACGCCGCGCTCGCCGGCCCCGGACCGCGGCAGTTCGATCGGCCGCGGCATCGTCAGCGAGAAGACGTAATAGCCGTACGGGCCGAGGCTGAGCGAGTACGGGCCGTCGCCGGCCGGCGGGAACTCGACCTGGCCACTCATCTCGACCGGCACCAGGCCCTGGTAGTCGCGCAAGTTCAGCTCGACGTGCTGGGCGAAGCGGGAGAGATTCGCGATGACGAGGATCTGCTCGTCCTTGTAGCGGCGGACGAAGGCGAGGACCTTGTAGTTCTCCGGGTGCAGGAACGTGAGGTCGCCGCGGCCGAACGCCTGGTAGCGCTTGCGGCCGGCGAGCAGGCGCTTGTGGAACCATAACAGCGAGTTCGGATTGTTCTGCTGGCCCTCGACGTTGAGCGACTCGTAGTGGTACTCCGGGTCGATGATCACCGGCAAGTAGAGCTTCTGCGGGTTGGCTTTGGAGAAGCCGGCGTTGCGGTCGGCGGACCACTGCATCGGGGTGCGGACGCCGTTGCGGTCGCCGAGGTAGAAGTTGTCGCCCATGCCGATCTCGTCGCCGTAATACAGGACCGGCGTGCCGGGCAGCGAGAAGAGCAGTACCAGCATGAGTTCGATCTTGCGGCGGTCGTTGCCCAGGAGCGGGGCGAGGCGGCGGCGGATGCCGAGATTGATGCGGGCCTGCGGGTCGGTCGCGTAGGCGCGGTACATGTAGTCCCGCTCCTCGTCCGTGACCATCTCGAGCGTCAGTTCGTCGTGGTTGCGGAGGAACATCGCCCACTGGCAGGTGTCCGGGATCGGCGGCGTCTGCTGCATGATGTCGATGATTGGGTATCGGTCCTCCATCCGCACGGCCATGAACATCCGCGGCATGACAGGGAAGTGGAACGCCATGTGGCATTCGTCGCCGTCGCCGAAATAGGCGATGGCGTCCTCCGGCCACTGGTTCGCCTCGGCGAGCAGCATGCGGTCGGGGAAGCGGGCCTGCGTGTGGGCGCGGAGCTTCTTGAGGAACGCGTGCGTCTCCGGCAGGTTCTCGCAACTGGTTCCCTCGCGTTCGTAGAGGTACGGGACCGCGTCGAGCCGCATGCCGTCGACGCCCAGGTCCATCCAGTAATCGACGAGCGGCAGGATGGCGTCGTGCACGGCCGGGTTGTCGTAGTTGAGGTCCGGCTGGTGGCCGTAGAAGCGGTGCCAGTAGTACGACTTCGCAATCGGGTCCCACGACCAGTTCGACGGCTCGAAATCCTGAAAGATGATGCGCACGCCCTTGTACTTTTCGGGCGCGTCGCTCCAGACGTAGAAGTCGCGTTCGGGAGTGCCGTGCGGACTGCGGCGGGCCCGCTGGAACCACGGGTGCTGGTCGGAGGTGTGGTTGATGACCAGCTCGGTGATCACCTTCAGGTTGCGCTTGTGGGCCTCGTCGAGGAAGGTGCGGAAGTCGTCAAGGGTGCCGTAGCTGGGGTGGACGGTGGTGTAGTCGGCGATGTCGTAGCCGTCGTCGCGCAGGGGGGACGGGTAGAAGGGCAGGACCCAGACGGCGGTGACGCCGAGGTCGGCGATGTAGTCGAGTTTCTGGGTCAGGCCGATGAAATCGCCGATGCCGTCGCCGTTGCCGTCGGCGAACGCGCGGACGTGGACTTCGTAGAGGACGGCGTCTTTGTACCAGAGCGGGTCGGCAGGCCTCGAACCGGGCATGGGGCGTGTTCTCCTTCCTTGGAGAATTCTACGTCAGGCTGGCGGAAGGGAAGAAGGCTTGCGCAAAGATGCAAAGCCGCAAAGACACTCGGTTCTTGGCGCCTTTGCGGCTTTGCGCGAGACTGCTTACTCTGTCTCGAATGCCGCCATGACGACCGTAACGTTGTCGTTGCCGCCGCGGTCGAGGGCTTCGGCCAATAGGGCGTGGCAGGCGTCCTCGGGATCGGCGTGCTCGCGGAGGATTTCGGCGACGTCGGCGTCGGGGACCATGTCGCTGAGGCCGTCGGAGCAGAGGAGCAGGCGGTCGCCGGGTTCGACCGTCGCGTGGGCGATCTCCGCGGCGACGCCGGGCGTCGGGCCGCCGATGATGTTCGTGACGACGTGACGCAGTCGGTGCGTCGCGAGCTTTTCGGGGGCGAGTTCGCCGCGGCGGACGAGGTCGGCGGCGAGCGTGTGGTCGCGGGTGAGGCGGGCGAGGTGGCCGTGGCGGAACAGCGACGCCCGGCTGTCCCCCGCGTGCGCGATGAATAATTCGCCACGGAGGAAGAAGGCGAGCGTCAGCGTCGTGCCCATGCCTTGCAACCTCGGCCGCTCTTCGGCCGCGCGGGCCACCTCGGCGTCAGCGGCCTTGAGAGCATCCTGAAGCTTGACGATGACTTCGTCGCCGTCCTCGGCAAGCGGATGAGTGAACCACTTGACGGCGTCGAGCATGAACTCTTGGACCTTCTCGGTCGCCAGCCGGCTCGCCACCTCGCCGCCGGCGTGGCCGCCCATGCCGTCGGCGATGACGAACAGGTGACCGTGATCCTGGGCTTCCATGACGTCCGGCTGCTGCAGGCTGGTCTGCTGGGAATGCAGTGTCTTGCTCAGCTCGGCGATGAGGAAATGGTCCTCATTGCGGTGCCGGACATGGCCCGTGTCGGTCACGCCGAACGCGTGGATCGTCCACCCAGGCGCCGCCCCGAGCGGGCGGTAATGATCGGATCGGGCGGGAGAAAGAGTCGGCATAACAGGCCCCCCTTTTTGGGCGCGACTCGCCGGCGAAGTGCCGGCCCCGGATTGAGTAGCAAATGGCGTTCCGTCACCTAGTTCCCGACCGGGCAGACGGTTACAATCGCGAATTGTCGTTGAGGACAGCTTGTGAAGACCGAATTTGCCATCGCTCCCGAGCGGGAGAAACTCGTTGCCGTCGAGCGCGACTTGCGCTTCCGGCCTAGCCCGGTGACCGAGCCGAGGACGCTGACCTGCGAACAAGTCGAGGCGTTCAACCGGGACGGGTTTATCAAGGGGCTGCGCGTCTTCGACGATGTGGAGATCTTCGAACAGCGCCGCTACTTTGACGGGCTCCTCGCGCGCGTCATGGCCGCGGGTGGCACGAGCTATTCGATCAGCACGGCTCATCTCAAATACGGACCTGTGTACGACCTGTTGACGCACCCGCGGATCGTAACATGTGTCCGCGACCTGCTCGGCGACGATGTGATCGCGTGGGGCTCGCACTACTTCTGCAAGATGCCGCGCGACGGCAAAAGCGTGCCGTGGCACCAGGACGCCAGCTATTGGCCGCTGACGCCATCGAAAGCCGTTACCGTCTGGCTGGCGATCGACGACGCGGATCGCGAAAACGCCTGCATGCGTTTCATCCCGGGCACGCATCACATCGGCCATCTGACCTACCGCATGACCGAGGACGCGGACCAGACCGTGCTTAACCAGGAGGTGGAGAACGCGGAGCGGTACGGGAAGCCGGTCGATGTCGAACTCAAGGCGGGAGAAATCTCCATCCACTCGGACCTGTTGCTGCACGGTTCAGAGGGCAACCGCTCCGACCGGCGTCGCTGTGGGCTGACGCTGCGATATTGCGCCGCGGAGGTGCGCGCATATGAGGGGTGGAACGCGAAGGGCGTGATCGTAAGCGGCCGCGACGCGAGCGGACACTGGGCGAACCCGCCGCGGCCGGACGCGGAGTGAGGTGAGTCGTGGAACATCCCGAGTTGACGATCCTGCTGATCGCCGGTCTCGCCGCGGGGGCGGTGGCGGTGTGGACGGGCATCCGCGGGTTGCAGACGAATCGCGTGTACGTGTCGGCGTTCTCGAAACAGGCCGTGACGGGACCGCCGGCGAAGCGGATCAGTTGGGTGTGTATCGCCGTCGGGATCGCGGTGCTGGTGGGGATGTATGTGCTGTCGGAGAAGTTGTGAGTTCACTTCTCAGGGCATTTCTCGTGGTGCTTCTCGAGCGCCTTCTGGACCGGGTGAATTGCGAAGACATCGGGCACGTGGGGGCCGTCGGTCTTGTACGGGCCGGCCTTCGGCGCCTTGCCGCAGTGGCACCAATTTAGGAAGACCCGCCCTGGATAACGTCCGAAACCGACGTAATCCCAGCCGAAGATGCCGTCGTCGGGCTGCCGCGGTTCGCCCTTGTGGCCGACGCAGCCGCCGCCGATGTAGCCGACCGCATATTTGTCGGTTCGGCCCGGCATTGCGCACGGAGAGATGCACGGCGGATAGCCGGCGCGGGCCGCGGTGTGCTCCGGCTCGGGGAGGGGGTGAAACGCGGAGACGGGTCCGGCCGTCGCAAATAGCAGGGCCAACGGCACAAGGCGGGCGCGCATGGGCCGACTCCGTCCGTGCAGGAATGCCACGTCGGTTATCATCGGCGCGAGAGTTGGACAAAGTTGAGCGGATGAGCCAAAGCCGCGACCGAAGAGGAGCGGTGGAGGGCTGCCGGCCTGGGGTCCGCACGCACCGCCGCTCGCGCTTCGGCCGGTTGATTTGCGAGACTGCTACTTTTTGCCCTTATCCTGCTTTTTCGCCGCCGGCTGGACCTTCACGCCGTGCACGTAGAGATTGCGATCGTACTCGTTCTCCTTGTACGCGTCGTTGGTGAACTCGATCTTCAGCTTCCGATCGCCCGCCTTGAGCGACGTGGTGAACGAGTAGTCTTTCGGGTCGTCACTGGTCAGAGTCGTCTCTTTGTCGATCAGTTTCCCGTCGATCGACAGTTTGAACTTGGCCTTCTCGTTCAACGCCGGGTCGCACGCGGCGTTGACCACGATCGTGTAGTCGCCGTCAGCCGGGACCTTCACGGTCGCCTGGGCGGCGCCGTTGGTATAGAAGAAGAGGCGACTCTGGTCGTCCTGGTAGCCGAACAGATCCGAATTCGCGGGGTCGAACATGAACGACTTGAGTTCGACGGTGATCGGCTTGTCGTCGGCGGCGACCGAACTGAGGGCCGAAACACAGGTCACCAGAACGACTGCGGCGACGAGACGATTCATGGCACGGACCCTCGGGATGTGAATTGGCGAACGCTGATTTGTCATACGCCTATGGGGACCCCCGGACAATCGCCGACTTGCGGGCGCCGGGCCCGCTCAGCCAGGTCGCGAGCCGTCGAAGCCCCTCATCCGTCGAAATAACCGGGACATAGCCGAGGTTCCGCCGCGCCGCGGAGATGTCGAACCAGTGCGACGTCGAGAGTTGCTGCGCCAGAAACCGCGTCATCGGCGGCTCAGAGCGAATGCGAAACAGTTTGTACAGCGCCTCGAACATCGTGCCGGCTGTGTATGCCAGTCCGGCGGGCATGCGGCGGGTGGCCGGCGGCACGCCGGCCAGCTCCAAGACCTGATTGATGAACGGCCAAAGGGGGACGGGCTCGCCCTGGGAAATGAAATACGCCCGGCCGGCGATCGGCGAACCCGCGACGAGTCGATCGGCGGCGAGCAGGTGGGCCGCGGCGGCGTTGTCAACGTAGGTGATGTCCACGGTGTTCTGCCCGTCGCCGACTTGCCGTAAGCGACCGGCCTTCGCCCGCACGATGAGTCGCGGAAGCAAATGCGGATCGCCCGGCCCCCAGATCAGGTGCGGCCGCAGTGCGACCGTGGCGAGTTCCGGACAGTTCGACCGGAGCACCTCGGCCTCCGCGATGGCCTTGGTCCGGGGATACTCCGCCGTGTACTCGCCCGGGTAGGGGAGCGATTCGTTGTCACCGTGAATGTCGCGGCCGGAGCCGATGACGCTCGGGGAGCTGGTGAAGACGAGCCGGCGGACACCGTGTCGACGGCAGGCGGCGAGGACGTTGCGCGTGCCGACCACGTTCGCCCGGAAGTACTCGTCGGCGGGGCCCCACACGCCGGCTTTCGCGGCGACATGAAAAACGAGGTCGCAGCCCTCGACGGCGTCGGCGACCGCCGCGGCATCGGCCAGGTCGCCGCGCCGCTGCTCGACGCCGAGGTTTTCCAGTTCGTCGTAGTGGTGCCGGGAGAAGCTGCGGACCGTGTCGCCGCGGTCGCGGAGCTGCCGGACGATCGCCCCGCCGAGGAATCCGCCGCCGCCGGTGACGAGGGCACGCACTTAGCCGACCTTCTTGACGGCCGCTTCCAGCGCTTTGAGCCCCACCGCCATGTCCGGCGTCGGGTTTTTCGAGTTCAGTTCATACTCGAGGTTGATGTAGCCGGTGAATTTGACCTCTTTGAGGGCCTTGAGCACCTCGGGGACATCGAGCACGCCTTTGCCGACGATGACTTCTTCCTTCGTGTTGGGATCAAAATCCTTCAAGTGCAGGCCGAAGTTCCGCGAGCCCATCTTGCGGATCTGGTCGGCCGGGTCCAGTTTCTTATCCATCAGGACGCACCGCAGGATGTGGCCCGTGTCGATGCAAGTGCCGATGAGCGGGTGGTGGTCCTTGACCGCGGGGAGGATCACCTCGGCCGAGTACCAGCGGTGCATCGTCATGCGATTGCCGCGGCCGGACGGGCCGTGTGGGTGGATGCCGATGGCGATCTTGTACTCGTCGCACAGCTTGTCGAGGCTGTCGAAGGCGTCGGGCGTGGGGTCGGCGCTCAAGTACTTCAGGCCGAGAGTTTTCGCGAGTTCGAAGTTCTTGCGGTTGGCGTCGTGGTTTTTGCTGAAATTCTGCACGCCGTACGCGGCCGGGGTGACGCCGTATTGCTTGCACGTGTTGAGAACGGCCCGCAGCTGTTCCGGCGAACTCTCGAGCGGGACGTGCTGGTTAAAAAACTCGGCGTATTTCAGCCCGAGCGTCTGGTAGTTTTTGAGCGCCTGTTCGAGCTTGAACTCGCGGAAGCTGTAGCTCTGGGCGCCGATGTTCCAGTTGCCGTATGGCGAGGCGTCCGCGGCGCGGGCGGCGCCGACGGCCAGAGTCGCGGCGGCCGAGGCGGCCAGGAATTCGCGGCGGGTCGGAAGAGCGTGCGTATTCATGGTGAACCTGGGGTCCGGGTGGGGCGTCCGTGTCAACGTCCGCCCAGAGTACGGCCTCGCCGGCGTGGCGGTCAAGGGGCACGACGGGTATAATCGCGACATGGTCATCATTCGCTTCCGCGACGAAGATGCCAAGCGCCGCGCGCTCGGCTACTTGTCGGGCCGGTTTTCCTTTACCAGTTGGGTCACCGGAGAAATGGCCGTACCGGAGGAAGCGATATCCGCATTGTCCCGAGAAGCCATTGCCTTTGAACTTGAAGAAGCGCCGCCCGCCACACCTTCGCGGTCGGAAGCCATCGCCGCCCACGAGCGGGGCGAGTCCGAGGACCCTGTCGACGCATTCGCTCGATTGGCGGGCGTGGGGCGTGACGAGTGGCTGCGGCGGGTGGACGACCACAAGGCTAACCGCCGCCTGGAGCCGGGGGCGTGAGCGAGCCGTTTCGCACCCGGATACTCGCCCCGGCGATGAAGCACATCCAGTCCTGGTCACTCTCGGACTCGCTGTTCGTCGACGTTTTTATCTGGCTCAACGAGCGTCTGCCGGAGCAACCATCCCGCTTGCTGGTTCCGTCGCCCGAACGAGACGGCGGAATGCTGCTGCGGTTTTCCGTCGTCGATCCGGATAATCGTTTTTGCGAACATACGTTTCAATTTCGCGTCTATTATCACACGGACGAAGTCACCCTTCTCGCGGCCTCGGGCACCCATCGTCGGCAAGTGGGTTACTAGGCGTGCCCGGCTGCGAAACGGACGGAAGTCATGTCGTTGTCGCTCCTCGTTCGCGGCGCCTGTCCCCACGATTGCCCGGACACCTGCGGCGTCATCACCGAAGTCCGTGACGGTCGGGCCGTCTCGTTCCGCGGCGATCCCGAGAACCCGGTCACGCGCGGCTGGCTGTGCGCGAAAGTCCGGCCGTATCTCGATCACGTCTATCATCCGGACCGGCTCACGCACCCGCTCAGGCGCGTCGGACCGAAGGGCGGCGGCCGCTGGGAACGCGTGTCCTGGGCCGACGCACTCAAGGAAATCGGCGACCGTTGGAAGCACATCGTCGCGACGTACGGCGCCGAGGCGATCCTGCCGTACAGCTACAGCGGCACGCTCGGGCTCGTGCAGATGAGCGTATGTAACGCCCGCTTTTGGAACCGGCTCGGAGCGAGCCAGCTGCAGCGGTCCATCTGCGGGGCGGCGGCCGAACGAGCCGTCGAGGCGACCCTCGGCGCCCGCTGGTCGCAGCCCTACGGGGACGTCGTCCACAGCCGGCTGGTCATCCTGTGGGGCAACAACCCGATCTCGACCGGCCCGCACTTCATGCCGTTCCTGCAACAGGCGCGGCGGCGCGGCTGCCGGATGGTGGTCATCGACCCGCGACGGACGCCCACGGCGAAACAGGCCGACTGGCACTTGGCCCCGCGGCCGGGCACCGACGGCGTGCTCGCGATGGGTCTGGCCCATCTCATCGTCGCCGCCGGGAAGCACGATGACTCCTGGATCGCGGCTCACACTGTCGGCTGGCCCCAGTTGCGCGAGCGACTCGCCGAATTCCCGCCGACGCGCGTGGCCGACGAGACCGGGCTGTCCGAAAGCGACGTTCGCCGGCTCGCGGACCTGTACGCGACCACGCGGCCCGGACTGATCAAGATCTCCGACGGCATCAACCGCAACCGCAACGGCGGGCAAAATGTCCGAGCGATTCTGACTCTGCCGGCGATCACCGGCCAGTACGGCACCCGGGGGGGCGGCCTCGCCTATAGCACCAGCGGATATTCGAAGTGGGACACCCAGGCCGTTCAAAAGATGCCGCCGCTGACGCGGGTCGTGAACATGAACCGCCTCGGTGCGGCCCTGTGCGGCGAAGTGACTAACCCGCCGATCATGTCGCTGTACGTTTTCGGCGCTAACCCCGCGACTTCCAGCCCGAACGCCGGCAAGATCGTTGGGGGCCTCAAACGCGAGGACCTGTTCACGGTCGTCCACGAGTTGTTCATGACGGACACGGCCGACTACGCCGACCTCGTGCTGCCGGCGACGTCGCAGCTCGAACAGACCGATTTGCATCGCGCCTACGGGACGACCCTACTCACCTACAACGCCCCCGCGATCGCCCCGCTCGGCGAGTGCAAGAGTAACTGGGAGGTCATGGGCCTGCTTGCCGGCGCGATGGGGTTCACCGAACCCTGGTTGCACCAGACGCCGGACGAAGTTATCGCGGATGTGCTATCCGCGACCGCCCGCACGGTGCCGTGGCTGAGCGGGATTACGGTCGAACGGCTCAAGCGCGAAGGGTCGCTCGAGATGCCGATCGTCGACGCACCGTTCGCCGACGGCCGGTTCCGCACGCCGAGCGGAAAAGTGGAGCTTTTATGCGAGGCGCTGGCAACGGAGGGGATCGATCCGCTGCCCGGCCGGTTTCGGTCGCGCGACGACGACTCAGCGGCATTCGGCGACCCGGCGCTCGCGTTGGAGTTGCTCACCGGGGCGTCGCATCATTTCGTGTCGAGCAGTTTGGCCAGCCAATCGGGGCTGCTCAAGGGAGAGGGCCCGCCGTTCGTCGAGATTCACCCGGCCGACGCAGCCGTGCGGGGCGTCGCGACCGGCGACGCCGTCGTGCTGGAGAATCGGCGGGGCCACGTATCACTCCGGGCGATCGTCACAGATGCGGTGCGGCCGGGCGTGTTGGTCTCGCCGAAAGGCCGCTGGGCCAAACACAACGGCGGCCGCAACGTCAACTGGACCACCTCCGACGCATTGGCTGACTTGGCCGGGCAGAGCACGTTTCACAGCAACCGGGTGTGGGTGCGGAAGGTCGATTCCGAAACCAGTTGACCGCTAGCGGTTTGCGGCATCTGATGAGCGCCCGCGATGGTCGTTTGGGAGCCTTCTGGGAGCCAATCTCAGGCGTACATGGCCTGGAGGGCCCCAGCGAGTTTGGCGTCATCGGCCGGGAGCACGTGTGCGTAGACGCGGAGCGTAATTCCCA
>DATJGQ010001069.1:0-8247 GCA_035494815.1 Gemmataceae bacterium | reverse complement strand
GCCGCGGCCTCGACCTCGAGGGACAGGATCCGGCGCTCGAGCTGGTCGATCTCGACCGGGACCGAGTCGAGCTGCATGCGCAGCCCGCTGGCGGCCTCGTCGACGAGGTCGATGGCCTTGTCGGGCAGAAACCGATCCGCGATGTAGCGATTCGACATGACCGCCGCCGCCACGAGAGCAGCGTCCTTGATCCGCACGCCATGATGCACTTCGTACTTCTCACGCAGGCCGCGCAGGATCGAAATCGCGTCTTCGACGCCCGGCGGTTCGACGAGGACGGGCTGGAAACGGCGTTCGAGGGCGGCGTCTTTCTCGATGTGCTTGCGGTACTCGTCGAGTGTGGTCGCGCCGATGCAGTGCAGTTCGCCGCGGGCGAGCATCGGCTTGAGCAGGTTGCCGGCGTCCATAGCGCCCTCGGCCTTGCCGGCGCCGACGACCGTGTGCAGCTCGTCGATAAAAAGAATGACCTGCCCCTGTGCTTCGGTGACTTCCTTCAGGACGGCCTTGAGCCGCTCCTCGAACTCGCCGCGGTACTTCGCGCCGGCGATCAAGGCACCCATGTCGAGCGCGACGATGCGCTTATTCTTCAACCCTTCGGGCACGTCGCCGCGGACGATGCGTAACGCGAGGCCCTCGACGATGGCGGTCTTGCCGACGCCGGGTTCGCCGATGAGCACGGGATTGTTCTTGGTCCGCCGGCTCAGCACCTGGATGACGCGACGGATCTCCTCGTCACGGCCGATGACCGGGTCGAGCTTGCCACGGCTGGCGTACTGCGTCAGATCGCGGCCGTACTTCTCCAGGGCTTGATAAGTGTCTTCCGGATTTTGCGACGTCACGCGCTGCGAGCCGCGGACCTGCTGCAGCGCCGCCAGGATTCGCTGCCGCGTCACGCCGAACTCTTTGAGCACCCGCCCGGTGAAGCCGCCGTCGTCGAGCATCGCCAGCAAAATGTGCTCGACTGAGACATATTCGTCCTTGAGCTTCTTCGCCTCGTCCTCCGCCTGGACGAGTAGCCGGTTGAGCCGGCCGGAGACGTAGAACTGGTCCGGGGCCCCGCCGGCGCCGGTGACGCGCGGCTGCCGTTCCAGCTCCCGCTGAACGCGGATCTTAAGCGCGTCGACGGAGACATCGGCCTTCCCGAGAACGGATGCGACCAGGCCGCGGTCCTGGTCAAGCAGCGCCAGGAGAACGTGCTCGACCTCGATCTGCTGGTGACCGACTCGGACGGCCAGGGCCTGCGCCTCCCGCAGCGCTTCCTGGGCCTTTTCCGTCATCCGATTGATGTCCACGCTGTTACCCCTCTGGCTCGCGGCCCTCCACCACTCAAATGGCAGCAACCGTACCGAAATCCCACACTTCCGCACGAGATTCGGAGTCAGCGGAGGCAGATTGAGTGATCGCTTTCACAACACAGTGCTTCAATCTGCTCACAACGACGCCTTCGCGCAGCACGTGTACAAGAATGAAGCAATCGCGTGCACAGCGCGCGTTACCCGCCGCACCTGTTGGAGGCGGCCATTCGCGCCGAGGATTCGGCGATCCCAACTTCCACTCGAACTTGAGGTTATGCTGGTGCATCCGATTAGACATTCGGGCAACCGTCTGCGACCTTTACGCAATCTCTTGCGACACGGCGAATTCTGATGTGTGCCGGCACTACAATTGCTCCATTTTCCGCAATCCTGTGAGGATACAGGTCCGGAAAAGGACTTGGGCGACGCGGACAAGGAACGAATCCACGGGCAATGAGTAAGCCCGATTGTCAATGGTAAAGGAGGACACCATGTTAGTACTGAGTCGCAAGGTTGGCGAACGCGTCGTGATCGGGGATCAAATCGTAGTCACCGTCCTGGAAGTCAAGGGCCGGCAAGTTCGCCTCGGTTTCGAGGCGCCGCCCGACATCCAGATTTGGCGTGGCGAATTGGCGTTCCATGATCACAAAGCCGGTGCGACAGAAGAAAGCCAGCTCGTTGGGTCCGCGCACTGATTGACCCAGCTGACACATAAACTACCCGGCAGCAGACCGCTTCGGCGGTCTCCGGCCGGGTGTTTTCTTGCGCAATCTGCCAGACTGACAGACCCGAATCTGCGGCAAGCCAGCAGATTTGCTGCTTGCTCATGTCCGAACGCGCCGCTTAGAATCGAAGAAGGTCCGAATAAATTAGGTCGCGCGACGCGTCCCCGTTGTCGACCCTGCCCCGGGGAGTTCCCCGCATGGCTAGTGTTCCCCTGCCGGACAGCATCCAAGTCAAATTGGACGACCTGGGTGCCCGTGTCCGACGCTTGCGACTGATCCGCGGGGTCAGCGCCGTGGTGCTCACGTTTGTGAGCGTGTTCGCGTTCGCCTTGATCGCCGACGCCTGGTTCGAATTGCCGCCGTTCGCGCGGGTGACGCTGTTCGGATTGTGGGTCCTCGCGACGCTCGGCGTCCTCTGGTTCGCGTTGCTTCGGCGGCGGGAAACACCGGCGGAGGTCGCGCTTGCAGCCGCCGTCGAGGAACAATACCCGCGGTTACGCGAACGGTTGACGAGCAGTGTCGAACTCGCCCGGCACGCGGAGCCGTGCCACGGTTCGCCGCGCTTTATCCAATTGCTCGTCCGCGAGACCGACCTCAAGACGCGGGCGATGGATTTCCTCAAAGTCGCGCCGCGACACGCGACGGAATGGCTCGGCGCCGGGGCGATCGCCGCGATCCTGATCTTGCTGGCTCCGGCCGTGATTGCGTCAGATTACTATTTCGGGCTGGGTCGTCGCTTTCTAATGCCTTGGGACGGTCGTCCCGCCGTTCTGCCGTACGAAATTGCGGTCACTCCGGGGACGGGATACGCGGCCAAGGGGCGGCCACTGACTTTCGCCGTCGAATTGGTGCCGACGAATCCCGAGGTGACGCTGCCATCGACGTGCACACTCGTGCTGTCCCCCGCCAACGAGAAGCCGCAACGCCTGCGGATGGCCGCGGGTGACAAACCGAACACATACCGGTTCCGGATCGACAAGCTCGACGGCGATCTCCGCTACTACGTGGAAGCCGGCGTCAACTATACCGACACGCACGCCATCCAGGCCGTCGAACCGGTGGAACTGGCGGACGGCTCGCCCGCGATTACTGCCACTCCGCCGTCCTACGCCCGGCCCGCTTTGGAACCACAGACCGCGCGCGGATTGGGGGACCTGGCAGTCCTCCAACACACGTCCATCGGCATCGACTGCCAGTTCACACGTCCTGCCACCGGCGCGGTGTTGCTATGGAAGCCCGCTCAAAATGGCGAGCCGACGTTGCCCGAACGTCAGCCGCTTCAAGTCGCCGCCGACGGACTCTCGGGCCGAGTCGAGCTGCCGGCACGGGCCGCGGGTAAGATTCGACTCATCCTCGAAGCCGAGCACGGCATCAGGACCGAACTGCCCACTCAAGACCTGATCGTCACGCCCGATCGTCCGCCGACGATACAGCGGCTCGCCGGCTTCGCGCAAGAACCCCGCACGGTGCTCGCATCCGACACAGTGCCCCTCGACGTGACAATCGCCGACGACCTGGGCGTCGCGAGCGCGGAACTGGAGTATCGAATTAACGACGGGGTGGTACAACACGAGCAAATCCCGCTCGCCGGCCAGGGGACGAAGACCGCGAGCGGACAACTGGGGCTCAAGCTCGCCGGCCGCGTCCGCGACGGCGATACAGTCCAGTACCGATTGCGGGCGGCCGACACGCGGAATATCCCCGAACTCAACCTCGGCCCGAACGTCGTCGTTTTCCCGCCGAACGAGCGCTGGTGCGAACTGCGCGTCTCGGCTCAGGCCGCGCCGGTTCGCGAGCAGGAGGTCGACGCCCAGCGGGACGACATCGAGAAGCGACTCAAGGAACTGATCGCCCGGCTCGATCGCGCGATCCGATCGACCTACAGTCTGCGGCAGGACGTCGATCGCGGGGCGACCGCGAAAGCCGAACAGGACCAGAAGCTGGCCGAGTTGGCCGAGGAGCAGACGACCACGTCGAAGCAACTCGCCGATCTGGCCGCCGAGACGGACATGTCGGCCGGGTTGCAGCCGCTGGCCGACCGCATCCGGTCGGTGGCCCGGCAGGAGATGCGCTCGGCTGACGAAGCGATGCAGCGGGCGGGCGCGACGGCCGAGAAGCGGCGAGTGGAGGCCCTCCGCCAGACCGACGATTCGCTGACGAAGGCCCGCGAGAAACTGGAAGGACTCCTCGAAGAGAATCGCAAACTCGCCGACGCCCGTCGCGACCAGGCAAAGGTGCAGGACCTCGCCGACCAGGAACGCCAACTGTCGGAACGGATCGGCGAAGCGCCGACGGCCGAAGAGAAGGCCAAACTCGAGGCCGAGCAACAACGGCTGAACGACGAACTCAAACGGCTCGCCGAGCAGAGCGACGTCGTCCGCGACGCGCTCAAGGCGGCCCAGGCCGAGCAGGCGCGACGGCTCGCCGAAAAGGCGAAGGAACTGGCGCAGGCCGAGCGCGACTTGGACAAGGCGATCACCGATGCCGAAAAGGCGAAGAACGCCGAGCGGTTCGTTGACCTCGCGCGGCAGCAACAGGAACTGGCCGATCGCGCGAAACAACTCGCCGATCGCACGCGGCAGGCGACCAAAGCGGCCAAGGCCGAGCCCCTCCGCCCCGAGAGTTCGGCCAAAGCCGCCGACGACCTCAAGGCCGGCGACGGCGACGCGGCGAAGCGGGATCAGGATGACTCCGCCCAAAGGCTCGACAAGCTCGCCAAGGACCTGGAAAAGGCGATCGAATTGGGCCGCGATCCGCGCGAGGCGGCGCTCCAACTGAGCCGGCTGCAAGAGGCCAACCGGCAACGATTGCGCGAGCAGCCCGACGACCGCGAGTCGCTCCTCCGCGAGCAGGAGGCGATCCGGCAAGCGGCGGAGAAACTGCCGCTCGGCGAACAGCCGTCGAACACCGCAAAGCGCGAGCAACGGGACGCCGCCGAACAGGCGCGTATGGCGGACGACGCCCTGCGGCGCGGCAATCAGCGTTCGGCCGACGCCCGCATGCAGGATGCGCGGGACGCCCTCGAGCGACTCGCCAAGTCGCTTCCCACCCTCGATCAACGTCAGAAGCAGGCGCGGGACGAAGTCGCGAAGCTTCGGAAGCAGCAGGACGATATCTCGGCTCAGACCGAGAAGGCCGCGAAGGCGTCGAGCCCGCGACAGGAACAGGCGGAGACCGCGAAGAAACAGGCGGACCTCGCCCAGCGGCTCGCGAAGTTGGACGCCGCAAATCAGGACGAGCGAAAAGAGCGCGCCCGTCAGGCCACGGCGGCCGCGGCCGACGACTTGCGGAATGGCCGTACGGCCGATCAGGCGGCCTCACAGCAGGACGCCCGGCGGGCGCTCGAACGGCTCGAACAAGCGCTCGGCGGCCAGACGCCGGCCGACGAATCGGCCCGCGAACTCGCCCGCCGTGAGCGCGACCTGGCGGCCGAGGCGGCCAAGGCCGGAACTGATGACGAGAAGCGCGCCGACTTGCAGCGGCGACAGGAGCAACTGACTCGCGACGTCCAAGACCTGCCCGTGACCGAAGCTCCGGTTCGTCAGGGCGAGGCGAAGGACGCCGTCGTCCAGGCGAACAAGGCGCTCCGCGACCAGTCCGCCGATCAGGCCGCGCCGCAATTACAATCCGCGGCCGAGAAGTTGGAAAAACTCGCCGATCAACTTTCGGGGAAGGAGTCAAACGCGGAACGGGCTGAACGGCTGGCCAAGCGTCAGGAGCAAGCCGCCGCCGACGCGGAGAAACGCCCCGCGAATCCGTCCGAGGCGCGACGACAAACGACGCAAACCGCCGGCGAGGCCAACCAGGTCCGCGGCGGGGATGACGCGCAGGCCGAGAAGCGGCAGGCGACGGACGCACTCGTCAAGGCCCAGCGGACGCCGCCGGGCACGCCCGAGAATCGACAGGCCCAGCGCGACGCCGCCCAAGCCCTGCGAAAGCTGGCCGACAAGCTCAATGAACCGAACGCCAAAGCCGCTGAGGACGCCGCCCGGGAGGAGGCCGCCCGGCGGGCGGAGCAACAGGCGGCCGACCAAAAGGCGGGCTCACAACCCGCCGGCATGCCAAATAAGGAGCAGGTGCAGCAAGCACGCGACCTCGCGCGGCAACAGCGAGGCTTGCAAGAGCAGCTCTGGCAAATGTCCGGCGACTCCAAGACCGACGCGACCGCCCAGGCCGCTCAGCAGGAAATCGCCAAGCAGACCGGCGAACTGGCGAAGTCGTTGCAGCAGTCGGCGTCGCAGTCGTCCGACGAGGGCGCGAAACAGTCGGCGGAGCAGGCCGCCCAGTCCGCGCAACAGGCGGGCGAGGCGATGGATCGTGCCCAGCGCTCGCAGGGCGGCGCCGCCTCGCAGGCCCGCCAGGAAGCGGCCGAGGCACTCGACCGCAGTGGTCAAAAGGCCGAGCAAGCCGCGCAGAGCGGTCAGCGCCGCGCGTCGCCGAACGGCCAGCCTACGAATGCGCCGTCCGCCGAGGCCGGCCAGTCAATCGAGCAGGCCCAAGGCCAGATGAACCAAGCCCAGAACCAATTGGGCCAGGGGCAATCGCAATCCGCCCAGCAGTCGATGCAGCAGGCCGCCCAATCACTGCAACGGGCCGCCCAACAGATGATGGGCCAAGGGCAGCCCGGTCAGCAGGGTCAAAAGAGCAATCAGCCGTCGCCGAACGGCCAGCCCGCGACCGGGGCCGGCATTCCGCAGGGCGCGCCACACGCCGGACTTTTGCCCAAGGAGTTGCAGCAGTATGCCGGCAAGCCCTGGGGCGAACTACCGGGTGAGCTGAGGACGAAGATCCTCCAGGACATGAAGTCGCAATACGGCGACGACTACGCGCGGGTGATCAAACTTTACTTTGAGCAGATCGCCGAACGGAAATGACGAATGACTCATGACGAATGACGAAGGAATGACGAATGTCGAATGACGAATTCCGACCTGTCCGCGGCCGAAGAATGCCAACCGCCATTCGGGTTTCGTCATTCGTCATTCTTTCGTCATTCGTCATGAGTCATTCGTCATTAGCGCCCGCGGCGGACCCGCCGAAGCTGGACGCCGTCGATCGCGCCGTCCGACAAGCGCTCCTGTACCTCCAGCGGTCACAGGAACCGGAAGGCGGCTGGCGGGCGCTCGGCAGCACCCGCACCGCGGGCGTCACCGGGCTGTGCACGATGGCATTTCTCTCGGCCGGGCACACGCCGACGGAAGGACCGTTCGCCAAGACCGTCAGCGAAGGCATCCGCTACGTCCTCTCCCGCCAGCAGTCCAACGGCGTGATCGCGTCCGACGCCAACTTCGAAATGTACCACCACGGCATCTGCACGCTGATGCTCGCCGAGGTCGTCGGCATGACCAAGGGCGACAAGGCCGATGAAGTGCGTCAGCGGTTGGCACGGGCGGTCTCCGTTATCCTCCGCGCCCAACGGACGGAGGGAACCCACCGCGGCGGCTGGCGGTATCGCGTCGAGGGCAGTGACGGCGATCTCAGCGTGACCGGCTGGCAGCTCCTCGCGCTGCGGGCGGCGAAGAACGTCGGCTGCGACGTGCCCGCGTCCGCGATCGACCGGGCGGTCGAGTACGTCCTGCGTTGTTACGACCAGCCGCGCGGCGCGTTCGGTTACGTCCCGCGTGGACAGTTGACGGTGCCGTGCGCCGGCACGGGCATCCTGTGCCTGGAGTTGTGCGGCAAGCAACTGCACCGTGGCCCGCAGAGCCTCCAAGCCGCCGGATATGTGCTCCGCCGGGCCCCGCGGTTCGAAGATCAGCACTGCTTTTACGGGCTCTACTACAACGCGCAGGCGATGTTCCAGCTCGGCGACCCGTACTGGTCCACCTATCGACCAAACCTGCACAACCTTTTGCTGCGCGGTCAGAACGACAACGGCTCGTGGTACGGCGCCGACGGTGAGGCCCGAATGGTCGGGCCGAACTATACGACGGCGATGTCGGTGCTCGCCCTGACCGTCGAGTACCGCTTCCTGCCCATCTACCAGCGGGGCGAGGAGCCGGAAGCGGACGGCAAACCGCCACAATAGGCGAGCCGGGAGCGTGAGCGACCGGAGTTTGAGACCAGTCAAACCTCCGGTCGCATACGCTCCCGGCTCGCCTATTTCTCCGACGCCGGCTTCGGGCGATCGAGGTCCTTATTCTTGTTCTTCTCGACATTGCCGCCGCAGCCGGTCGAACAAACCACCATCGCCACGACGAGCGCCGACACTAAGCGACGCATCGAGC
>DATJGQ010001068.1:0-6678 GCA_035494815.1 Gemmataceae bacterium | reverse complement strand
CAGCCTGACGATGCAAGCGTCGGCTAGAATGGTGCAGCTTACCCTATTCATTAGTGCTGCTTTCCCCTCTCGCGGAGTACCGTGTCATGAGCGATCGCGTCGGGTGCAGGCTGGTACTTCTGGCCTCGGTCACCTTAACCGCCGGTTCGGTCGCCCTGGCCCGGCAGGACAAGGAACCCGAATACCGCGGTAAGAAACTGAGCGCCTGGGCGGAACAGCTCAAAAGCTCCGAGGTGAAGCAGCGCGTCGAAGCGGCCACCGTGATCGGCGACTTCCGCGAGCGGGCACTGCCGGCGCTGGACGCCCTGGTCGTGGCGCTCGCGGATTCGGACGCGAAGGTGAAATCGCTCGCGGCCCAGGCCCTCGGGCGTATCGGGCCGGGGGCCACGAAAGCCGTGCCGGCGCTGATCGAGGGCACGAAGGCCGCCGACAAGTCCGTCCGCAAGGACTGCGCGCTGGCGCTCGGGTGGATCGGCCGGCGCACGGGCGGGCCGGCGGTGCCGGTCCTGGCGGCTCTGCTGGAGGACCGCGAAAAGGAGGTGCGGACCAACGCCGCCCTCGCCCTCGGCATGATCGGGGACAAGGCACACGGCACGGTGCCGGCCCTGGTGAAGGCGCTGGGCGACGATATCGCCATGGTGCGAAGTCGCGCCGCCTTCACGCTCCTGATGCTCGGCGTCGAGGCCAAGGACGCCGCCCCGGCGCTCGCGAAGGCCACGAAGGACGCCGACAAGTCGGTGCGCGAGCATAGTGCCCGCGCCCTCAGCGGCATCAAGGCCGATCCCGGCTTCGCCCTACCCGTCCTCGTGTCGATGCTCAAGGACAAGGAAAACTCGGTCAAGATGGCGGCCGCGGTCTCACTCGGAAATTTCCGCGACAAGGCCGAGCCGGCCGTGCCGGCCCTGATCGACGCCCTGCGCGACCCGTCCGAGACGGTGCGGCGCGACGCGGCGTTTGCTCTGGGGTGCGTGGGCAAAGCCGCGGTGCCGCCGCTGCTGGCGGCGCTGAAAGACAAGGAAATCCGGGTCGGGGCGATGGATGCAATCGGCCGCGTCGGCTACGAGGCGGGCGACGCCACGCCCGCGCTGGTCGCACTGCTCAAGGACTCGGACCCGCTCGTCCGCGGCGGCGCGGTGGCGGCGCTGGGCCACCTCGGCTCGGCGGCGAAGGCCGCGCTCCCGGATATGATTGCGGCCTTGAAGGACGAAAACGGCATCGTCCGGGCCGTCGCCGCCAACGCGTTCCTACTCATGGGGGACGGCGCGAAATCGGCCGTCCCGGCGCTCTTGGAAGCCGCCAAGGACAAGGTGTCGGAGGTCCGGAAGAATGCGATCTCGACCCTGGAACTGATCGACCCCGAGGCGGCTAAGAAGGCCAAGCAATAGCACCCGCGTGTCCCGCCTGATTCTCCACCGTTCGAATTCACTTCCGTTCGCGGAACGGTAGCCTGACCATTTCGCGCTGTTCGTAGGTCGGACCGGTCCCCGTCATCACTACGGGGGCCAGTTCACTCAACGAGCGGACGATGCGGTCCGCCGTGGCGGACGACAAGACCGGCTCGGCCCGATTCAAGTCGTGTGTCAACCGCCCCTGCCAGGACAGTTGCGGCGCGGCGGACGGCGCCGGCGTGACGTTCCGATACGCGTCGCAGATGCGACTGTCGGCCGTGCGAAGGTGGTCCAGGTGATTCACGACGATGCCGTCGAGCGGCCCGGCGACGGCGGCGGCGTAACGGGTGAGTGGCATGTCCAGCCAACCGCAGCGGAGATTGCCCTGCCAGCGGTTCCACGGATTGCCGACGTCCTTGAGTCGCTCGGTCAATTCGGCGGAGAAGGTCGGCAACGGACCCTCGCCGTGACGTGTCGTATACGCGCGGGTGATGCCGAGTACCGCGACAGCGTCGACGTCCATCGTCTGGACCAACTCCCATGCGTGATGCGGCGTGACCGTGTTCCAGGTCGTGTGCGGGTGAAAGCCGCGGTACTCGTCGAGCAGGACGCCCTGCGCGCCCTCGAAGATGGCGGTGCGAAAGGACGGGACGGCGGCGTCGATGGCGAGATCGTCGGTGACGGCCTCGTGCAAGTCGCTAGCGACGGCCTCGGCGTTCAGGTCCCAAAGATCGAATTCGCGGAGGGCGTCGGCATCGATTTTGTCGACGAAGTCCTGCAACTCCAGCAGCACCCGTTGGCGCTGCAGCTCGAGCTTGTGCCGGAGTCGATCGAGGTCGCGAAGGTCCGCGGCAAAGACTGAGTCCTCGCCGTAGCGGAGCCAGTAGGAGCGGCTTTCGCCGATTCCTTGGCCGCAGGAACCGTGCCGTGCGTCGCCGCGGGATAATTCACGAAGCCGGTTCAAGGTCTGCAGCCAGGGCGTCGCGACGAGGCAGCGCGGGTGGACGGTCAACAGTTGCATCGGGTCGCGGACGCCGAGTTCGGCCAGATGCTCGGCCTCGCGGGCCAGCGCCAGCGGCGAGATGATGACGTTCGGGCCGAGGTAAGTCCGCGCCGCCTCGGGGGCGAGGGTGCCGGCGCCGAACTGTGAAAAGGTGTGTCGCCGGCCGTCCGGCAGTTCGACGTTGTGGCCGGCCTGGCTGCCGCCGCAATAGCGGACGACCAGATCGGCCTCCAACTTTCGGGTCAGGAAATCGACGGTCGCGCCTTTGCCCTCGTCGCCGAAGCCGAGGCCGACCGTGACGACAGCGCGTTTCATAGAACCTCCGCTTGGCTAGCTGCCTGCCACCCTTTTCCTTCCCCTCTCCCCCGCTTCGGGGGAGAGGGGAAAAAATGGGTGAGGTCCCCGGTACGTCTCAGTGAAACGCGCTTTGGCCCGTCCCGTTCCGAGTTGTCCCCGCAAGGGTGTGGACGGGGCAGACCGCACCCTCGGAAAAGCCTTCGGCGGCGATGTCGAAGCCGCGGTTGAAACGGGCGCGCGAATTCTCCCAGGCGATCGCGGCGGTCAGTTCCACCATCTGTCGCGGGTCGAAATGCTCGCGCAGGCTGTTGAACAGTTCCTCCGAGACGTTTGCCGGCGTCCGACTCAGCGCCTCGGCGTAGCGCAGCACCCGCTTTTCCAGCTCGGAAAAGGCCGGGCTTTCTTGGAAGTCGGACAGGTCGGCAAGCTGCCGTTCGCTGATGCCTCTCACTCTGCCCACGGCAGAGTTGATGTCGATTCAAAACGGACAACCGATCAGCATGGCCGCCCGCAGAGAGGCGAGTTGCTTGAGTTCCGCGGGGACGGATTGTGAGGCCGCGAGCGCGCCCTCCATGTGGCCCATGGCCCGGAGGATCCGCGAGTGGTGGGCCGCGATCTTGACGGGTTCGATCAGTCGATCCTTGCCCGTAAGCTTGCGCATGTCTCGGCGCACCAGCCAGTAAACCAGTCGTGTGAACCAGCCGGCCTCCGCCGGTTCGATGCCTTTCATGTGTGCCATGACGCCCTCAGCTTGATCGGCCCCTACCGGTTATTGTAGGTGTCGTCCGACCGGTCGGTATGCGACGGCGCGGACAAAAAAAACACCCGGGCGGTGCCGGGTGAGCGTAGGCGTCAGACCGTCTCTTCGCTCAGGACTTCTTCGAAAGAGGCGGGCGAATGGCGATCGGCGGGCGACCGGAAAAGCGTGAACAACGCCTGCGTGCGCCGAAGCGTCTGTTTGCGCCGCTGCCGTGCGATTTCCCGTTCGGCATAAGCATCCAGCGAGGTCCGCCATTGATTCGTGGTCCGCGCCCGAAAGCCCAGTGCGACGAAAAATAGTCCCGTGACCACGAGCACCGCCGAAATCCAGTAACTCTCCATTCGTATCCCTCAAAGTTGTGCAACCGAACAGTCCGCAGCGCGGCATCGACAAATGTCATCAGGATTGTGCCGCGCCGGACCGACCGAGCAGCTCGACCCGCCGTTCGCGGACCTCTTTGCGGTCCACCGGTACGGTCGGCGGCGCCGTAATGCCCACCCGAACCGTGCCGCCGTGCACCGCCAGAATGGTCAACCGGACGTCACGGCCGATCACCACCTCCTCACCGATCCGTCGGGATAACACCAGCATCACTGCCTCCGTCCTTGAAACAACGCCGATCCTTAACGACCGGTCGGCAGACGACCGGGCGAAAAAACCGGCCTCGCAGTTACTTGCCGAACACACACTTGAGGTACTCGCGCGAATGCCCCAAAGTTTCGGGCATCACCTTCGGATCCTGTTTCGCCTTCGCGAGGATGATCGCCCCCTGGACGGTGGCAATCAGAAACTCGGCCAGGCTCTTCGAACTCCACCTGGCCCGCGGCACATACTTGGCCTTGGCCTCTTCCAGGTCCTGCGCCAGTCGTGCGGCCGAGTCCGCGAAACACGAAGCGCAGACCGAGCGGATCTTGGGGTGCGTCGCCGACAACTCCTGGGAGAACATCCCCAACAAGCAGCCTTTGACCATTTCCGGCCGGCCCGACAGGCCCGCGAGGAAATCGATGTAGCCGAACACGCGGTCGAGCGGGTCCTTCTTTTGCCGAAAGGGCGCCGCCTCGTGCAGCTCGCGCATCGACTCGTAGAACCGCTGCACGAGCACCCGCCCCAGGTCTTCCTTCCCCTCGAAGTAATGGAAGAAACTGCCCTTCGTCAGCCCCGCCGCCTCGCAGACGTCGTCCACCGACGTCGCGGTGTACCCCTTTTCCAACATCAACTCCCGCGCCGCGTCGAGCAGCCTGTCCTTCGTCTGGGAATCGGCGCGGGCGGTTCGCATGTCTCATACCTACCAGTTGGTATGAGAATACGGCTCGCCGCGGCAGGCGTCAACGGCGGTCGGCAAAAATGATCGCCGCCCGGACGTTACTCGCACAGTGCCAGGAGCTTGAGGATGGTGTTCCAATTCCGGGCGGTTCCCTTCGTCTCGAGGATTCGCTCGATCAACGTGCCCGTCAGCTTGGAGCGGCCGATGCCGTCGGGGTACACGATGTACAGCTGCTTCCCGTCTGTGGCGATGGTCTCCCGCCCTTTAATGCCCGCCCGCAGCGTCTCAACTACGTGCGCCCGCGGCGCGGCTTTCAGGAACATGACGAGCAAATGGCTCGGATCGTTTTTCGCTTCTTTCGGAAACGGGTTGCGGGCGACGACCCGTGCCAGTTCATCGCCGCCGCGGACGATGTAATCGGCCGACACGCCGAGCCGTTTGGCCGTCTCCGCTTCGAGCAACGACTCAAGAGTCGCGTCGTCCTGTCGATCGCAATGAAAGACGAGGTTGCCGCTCTGGAGGACCGTTTTCACGTCCGCCAGGCCCAGTCCCTCGCAGAGTTCGCGCAGGTCCGACATGGCGACCTTGTTATGGCCGCCGACGTTGATGCCGCGCAATAGCGCGACCCGCATGGGGGATGCTTTGGCCGGCATGATGTCCCTTCCGCGTCACTTTCCTTTCGGCCACTGGCGGGTTTCCACCAGCGATTCGCCGGTTTCGAGCAGGCTCTTGAGGCTCGCGAGGATGTGCGGCCAACCGTTGGAGACGGCGCCGATGAACTTCGAATCGGGCTTGTCCATTTCGTGGACGACGGTGAGTTTGACGGATTCGCCCATCGGTTCCAGTTCGTAGGTCATCCGCGAGTAGCCCTCGTGGCGCAACTCCGGGACGAATTCGTTCCGCCACTTGAGGACCAGCCGCCGCTCCGGCTCGATCTCGACGACTTCGCCGCTGTCGACGAGGTTGCCGTCGGTCTTCACGATCCGCCACGCGGCCCCGGGTTTCCACGCGGATTCCTGGGACGTGTCGCACCAATACTGGCGGGTGAAGGCGGGGTCGGTTAGCGCCTGCCAGAGCTTCTTCGGCGTGGTGCGGATGTAGGTGACGTAGACGAACCGTGAGTTAGCCATCGGATTCTCCTTCGAGTTGTCGTTTGAGTTCCGCCAGGACGCGGAGCCGGCCGCGCTCGAACTTACCGATCCAGCGGTCGGCGATTTCGTGGATCGGCACCGGGTTGAGGTAGTGGAGTTTCTCGCGGCCCCGCCGGAGCGCGACAACCAGGTTCGCCTCTTCGAGCAGCTTGAGGTGTTTGGTCACGGCCTGTCGAGTCATGTCCAGGTGCTCGCACAGTCGGCCCAGCGTCTGACCGTTGTCCTCGCGCAGGCGATCGAGCAGCAGCCGCCGGCCCGGGTCGGCCAGGGCCTTGAAGACCTTGTCCATGTCCGCGTCCACGGCGCTATTATGCAACCAAACGGTTGCGTGTCAAGTGGACAAGTCGCCGGCCCCGGCCAATGGCGTTGCAAGCTCGCAGCGAGGTGAGGACGAGGCATTATTCTTCCCCTCTCTCCGGCTTCGCGGAGGTGTGGGCACGGTAAGGGGGCATGGCCTTCACTCCGACCGGCGAGAGCGAAAGCGAGGGAGACCGGTCTTCCCCCTCACCCTGCCGTCTCCCTCGGCTTCGCACAGGAGAGGTCCGTCGCGGTGGGAATCGAACTTGATCCGCTCGGCCGATCGGCGCGGATGACTTGGATGAACTCGCTCCGCCCCGAAGGGGCGCAACAAGACAGCCCGGGGCAACGCCCCGGGAAGGATGGCCACCGAATGGTCGAAGCCCTGAAAGGGCGCCACGGACGCGCGCCCCCGGCAGTTGCGCCCTTTCAGGGCTTCACCCGATTTATCGCTCGTCGACCCGGGGCGTTGCCCCGGGCTGTTTTGTTGCGCCCCTTCGGGGCAGGGCTTCCAAGGT
>DATJGQ010001067.1:0-2131 GCA_035494815.1 Gemmataceae bacterium | reverse complement strand
GTCGGCGCCGTGCTCGGCGAGCGAGAACGAGAATCGGAGCTTTGCCAAGTGAGGCGGTCTCGTTGTATAACGGGGGCCGGTCGTGCCGTTCATTTCTAACGGTCACGGGAGGGCCCGACATGAAGAAGCACTCGACCCTGGCGGCCCTCGCGCCGCTCTTCGTCGGCCAACCGGTGCCGGCGGCCGATCCGGCGACGGCGCCGCCGCCCGCCGGGCTGGTCGCGGCGGACGTCCGCCCGGGGCAGGCGGCGACGGTGTGTTTCCTCGAAGGGCCGGCCGTGCACGAGAGCGGTGACGTCTATTTCAGCGACATCTCGGGCAATCGCATCCTGCGGCTGACCGGCGACGGGGCCTGGTCCGTCTTCCGCGCCGACAGCGGGCGGACCAACGGCAACACCTTCGACGTCCGCGGCCGGCTCCTGAGTTGCGAAGGAGCCGAGAACGGCCCGGGCGGCCGACGAAGAATTGTCCGCACCGACGTCGCCACGGGGCGGGTCGAGGTGGTGACCGAGCGGTTCGAGGGCAAGCGCTACAACAGCCCCAACGACATCTGCGTCGACGACCTCGGCCGCATCTGGTTCACCGACCCGCGGTACAGCCCCGACCGCAGCGACCTGGAGATGGACGTCGAAGCGGTCTATCGCGTCGACCCGGACGGCAAGGTCACGCGCGTGTTGAGTCAGCCCGACATCGAACGGCCTAACGGCATCGCGATCACGCCGGATCACAAGACGCTTTATCTGGTCGACAGTCACCCGCGACCGGGCGGCAATCGCAAGATCTGGGCGTTCGACGTTTCGGACGCGGGGGCGCTCGCGAATCGCAGGCTCGTTTTCGATTTCGGCAAGGGCCGCGGCGGTGACGGCATGCGGCTGGACATGACGGGCAACCTCTGGATCGCCGCCGGCATCATCACCCCGCGCGGGCCCGGCGAGACGACCGACGTGCCCCCCGGTATTTACGTGGTCACGCCGCAGGGGAAGTTGCTGGGACGGATCCCGATTCTGGAAGACGTGATCACCAACCTCGCGTTCGGCGGGCCGGACCGGAAAACGCTGTACGTGACGGCGGGCAAGACGCTGTACAAGTTGCCGGTGCAAGTCGCGGGGTACGCGCTGTACCCGCCGCTGCGGCGGTGAGTCGGCGCAGGTCTTCTGTAGCTGGCCTCTGAGAGGCCGGCCTCTCGGAGGCCAGCTACAGAAGACCGGATTACTGTTCGAACGCCCGGATGATCGCGGCGTTGTCGTCATCGCCGAAGCCGGCGGTGACGAGGCGGTCCAGCAGGGCGCGATGCAATTCGGAGAGCGGCACGGTCGCGCCGGTGCGGCCGGCTTCGGCAAGGATCAGGTGCACGTCCTTGAGGTGTTGGGAAAGTCGGGCCTGCGGGGCGAAGTCGCCGCCGACCATCTTCGCGCCCTTCGTGTCCATCACTCCGGAGTAGGCGGCGCCGGCCCGCAGCACGTCGAGCGCCACGACCGGGTCGAGTCCGGCGGCGCGGGCGAACGCCAGCCCTTCGGCGAGCGCGGCGCGGTTGAGTCCCAGCACCAGGTTGACCGCGAGCTTCATCCGGGCCGCGCTGCCCCAGGTGCCGACGAAGAAGCTGCGGCGGGCGAACGACTCGATCAGATCGGTGCACGCGTCGGCGTCGGCCGGGTCGCCGCCGAGAAGTGCGACGACGTCGCCGGCCCGCGCCTGCTCACTCGAACCGACGACGGCCGCCTCCAGATAACGCACCCGGATCGCGTCGAGCCGGGCGGCCATCGCCTGCCGGCTGATCGGGTCGCCGGTCGTCGTGTCGATGACGAGCGACCCGGCCGACATCGCGGGGACACACTCACCGAGCACCGCCTCGACCACGTCGGACGTCGGCAGACTTAGGACGATGCGGTCGGCGTTGCGAAACACGTCCGCGGGCGACTCCGCCGGTTGGCCGCCCAGAGTCGTGAGGAGTTGGCGACGGTCCGGGTCGATATCGTAGCCGACGAGCGCGTGGCCGGCGCGTAGGAACCGTTCCGCGAGCGCGGCTCCGAGGAGACCGAGGCCGATCAGGCCGACTGAGGGATTGGCCAAGGGGTGCCTCCGCCATCTGTCAGAGCCGCGACCGTGAGGGAGCGGGTGCCCGCTCCCTCAC
>DATJGQ010001066.1:0-2108 GCA_035494815.1 Gemmataceae bacterium | reverse complement strand
CGGCGGCAAGGTCGGCCCGGACATGACTTCGCTCGGAGCGGCGGCCCCGCTCGATTACCTCGTCGAGTCGGTCCTGCTGCCGAACAAGACGATCAAGGAAGGGTTCCACTCGCTGACCGTCACCTCAACCGCCGGCCGATCGTTCACCGGCATTCTCGTCCGCGAGACCGACCGCGAAGTTATCCTCCGCGACGCGGACAACAAAGAGATCGCTGTCGCCAAGAATACGATCGACGAACGCACGCCCGGCGGTTCACTCATGCCGGCGGGGCTCGCGGACGCCCTCTTTGACAGCGAGCGCGATGACCTGTTCAAGTTTTTGTCCGAACTCGGGAAGCCTGGGCCGTTCGACGTGACCAAGAGCAAGTCTGCTCGACTCTGGCAGATCATCGCCGTTGACCAGGGCGACGCCGGACGCGCCCGTCGCGGCGATCCGCAACTGCTCGGGTGGACGCCCGTCACAACGACCATCGGGGGCGTCCTACGCGCCGACGACGTGAAGGCCGCCTTGCCGAAGGACGTGGGGAGAAAGCCGATCTTCGGCGTGACGCGGTTCGAGGTAACCAAAGCCGGCCCGGTGACGTTGACGTTCGGTGGGGCTCCGACGGGGCTGTGGGTCGACGGACAGATGGTCGAGGACCAAAAAGAAGTGAGATTACAACTGCCCCGCGGGACGCATACGTTGGCGATCATGCTGGACCCAAATGGGGTCACGGCCCAGTTCTCGCTGCAATCACCGGACGTGATTTTTCGACCGGACTGACGCCCTGGAGACAACCGCATGCGCGCGGCACTGCTTATGACACTCGCGTTGCCCCCCCTCGCCGCGGCCGCCGACAAGTTCCCGCCGGCCGACCAACTCCCGTCCCGCCTGGAACCGCCCGACCCGCTCGTAACACTCGGCGGCGTCCGCGTGGAGTCCGCGGCGCAGTGGGACAGCCTCCGTAAGCCGGAGTTGAAGGAACTGTTGCAGTACTACATGTACGGCTACTTCCCGCCGCCGGCGGCCGTGACCGCGAAGGTTGTCGAATCCGGTGCGCTGTGCCTCGGCGGAAAAGCGACCAAGCGAGTGGTCGAGTTGTCGTTCGGCCCGCCGAGAACTCCGGCGATTCACCTGTTGCTTGTCCTACCGGCTCAGCGGGGCGGGCCGGTGCCGGTGTTTCTCGGGCTGAGTTTCACGCCCATCGCGACGGTCCTGCGGGAACCGGGCGCGCCCCCGCCCGAGGAAACGAGGCAGGGGAAAGGGCGTGGCCCGATGCCCGACGTCTGGAACGTCGAGCAGACGATCGCCCGCGGCTACGGCGTTGCCATTTTCGCGGCCGGCGAACTCGAACCGGATGACGCGAAGGCTACCACCGGCATCCGCCGGGCGTGGAGGAAACCGGGCCAGACCGAATTCGGCCCGCACGACTGGGGCACGATCGCCGCGTGGGCGTACGGCATGCACCGGGCGGTCGATTACCTCGTCACCGAGCCGACGATCGACAAGACGAAGATCATCGCCGTCGGCCACTCGCGGATGGGCAAGGCGACGCTGCTCGCGGCGGCGTTCGACGAGCGGATCGCGATGGCGATCCCGCTGCAGGCCGGCTGCGGCGGCACCGCCCCGAACCGACTCGCGCCCGGCGCCCCGGCCACAAAGATTGAAACGGTCAAGCGGATCAACACCAGCTTCCCGCACTGGTTCACCGGCGCGTTCAAGGATTTCAACGAGTACCCGGACCGATTGCCGTTCGACCAGAACTGCCTGGTGGCGTTATGCGTCCCGCGGCCGGTGTTGTACGCGAACGCGACGGAAGACGTCTGGGCGAATCCGGACGGCCAGTTCGACATGCTCAAGTCGGCCGACCCCGTGTACAAGCTGCTCGCGAAGCCGCCGAGCGGGCTGGAGACGCTGACGCGGCCGCCGGAGAACGTGCTCTCGCCGGGGACGCTGGGTTATTTCATCCGCCCCGGCCGGCACTCGATGACGAAGGACGATTGGAAGGTCTTCCTCGATTACGCGGACCACCATTGGGGCCGGCGTTAATTGGCGAGCCTTCATGAGTTTCCCACCATTGCTTCGGGTCGCACGAGGCGGTCGAACTCTTCGCCACTCAGATAGCCGA
>DATJGQ010001065.1:0-5393 GCA_035494815.1 Gemmataceae bacterium | reverse complement strand
GACCGGCCGTCGCTCACGCTTCCGGCTCCGACGATCCTCCGCTGAACGGACGTCCTCGTCGCGCGGCGGGTGCGTGGCTTCTCTTCGGCTTCCTTCTCCAGCGCCTTACCGACGTCTTCCGCCTTTTCCCGCCGCACCTGGTGTGCGGGCTTGTCCTCGCGGAGCCCGACGAAGATCGGGATCCGCATCCGGCCGTCGCCGGTCCATTCCTGGAAGGTAACCTCGCAGACAAGCTTCGGCTCGACCCAGTGGACCGGGGCGTTCGCCTTCGGCTTCTTCGTGAACGGACACTGTCGCCGAACGAGCGGTTCGAGCCGAGCCCGCATTTCCGCCAGGCCCTTCGTGTCGAGCCCGCCGCCGGTGTGGCCGATGTAGACAAGGTCTTTGCCCTCGTAGACGCCGAGGACGAGCGCCCCGAGATGCTTGCGGCTGCGGCGCGGTTCGGTGAACCCGCCGATGACGGCCTCCTGCCGCTTGTGCGTTTTGATCTTGAGCCAGGCGTGACTGCGGACGCCCTCGCGGTAAACGCTCTCGGCGTCCTTGGCGATGATGCCTTCGAGCCCCTGCTCCTCCGCGGCTTTGAAAAACGCGACGCCCTGCGCTTCGACCTGCTCGCTGAGGTGCACGTTGGGCACGCCGCGAATCACCTCCTCGAGCAATTCCTTGCGGCGGAGCAGCGGCAGCCCGCGCAGGTCGCGACCGTCCAGATGTAGAATGTCGAAGACGTAATAATGCAACGAACCTTGGCCGGTCTTCTGGTAGTTTTGCAGGAGTTGGAACTGTGAGCGACCGCGGTCGTCGAGGACGACGATTTCCCCGTCGAGCACCGCCCGATGTCCCAGCCCGCGAAGACTCTCGACGATCGGCGCGAACCGCTGCTCGAACGACTTGTGGTTGCGCGAGTAGAGCCGCACGCCGCGGCCGCCGACTTCGGCGATCGCGCGGTAGCCGTCCCATTTCAACTCGTAAATCCAGCCCGCGCGATCGAACGGCTCCTCGACGAGCGAGGCGAGCATCGGCTTGACGTTTTGCGGGGCGGGGCCCTTCGGCGCCCCGTTGAGTTCGATCGCCGGGGCGGGCGTGACCTTCGGGCGCGGCGCCGCCTTGGCGGACCGGTTCGACTTCCAGACGCGCACTCCCTTTCGCTTCGCGGCAAGGTCGTCGAGCGTGCGACCGGACGCGACCGAACGGTCTTGCGCCGTCACGTCGCTGTCGCTCGCCCAATCGTCGCGGCCTTTCACAAGCAGCCAGGCGTTGTCCGCGCCGCGCCGCAATTTGAGGAGCGAGAACTCGCCTTTCAATTTCTGCCCGTTGAGGACGATGCGGAGGTGCCCTTTGCGTAGCCCTTCGCGGAGCAGCCGCTCGCCCTCGACGCGATCGGCCGTCTCGCGTGAAGAGTAGGTGCCCTCGTCCCAAACGATGACGGTACCGGCACCGTAGTTCCCCTGGGGAATGATCCCTTCGAAGGTGCGGTAGTCGAGCGGGTGGTCCTCGACCATCATCGCCAGCCGTTTGTCGGCCGGGTTGAGCGACGGGCCTTTCGGGACCGCCCAGCTTTTGAGCGTACCGTCGAGTTCCAGGCGGAAGTCGTAATGGAGGTGGGACGCGGCGTGCTTCTGTACGACGAACCGGAGCGGCCCGCGGCCGCCCTCGGTGCGGCCATGCGGCTCGGGCGTGCGGTCGAAGCGGCGTTTCGCGTGGTACTTCGCCAGACTCATGAGGCTCCGTCCTCCTCACGCGGTCTTGCGATGCCGGCCGTTGCGACCTTTGTGTACGCGGCCGGCGACTCGCTTCGAGCCGCGCCGATGGCCGCCGCCTTCGCCGCCCTTCTTCTGGGCGCGGTCGAGGCTCTGCCGCAATGCGTCCATCAGGTTGATGACGGCCGGCTCCTCGTCCTTCTTTCGCTCGGCAACGATCTTCTTGCCTTTCGCCTTGGCGTCGAGCAGCCGCATCAGGTTCGTCTGGTACTCGTCCTTGTACCGGTCGATGTCGAAGTCTTCGGCGGTCGCCGTCTCGACGAGCGTCTCGGCGAGTCGTCGCTCTTCCGCGGAGACGTCGGGGTGCGTGAGATCATCCTCGAACGACTTCGGCTTCTTAATCGTCTCCGAGTAGTTCAAGAGCGACAGGCACAGTAACTCCTTCATCGGCAGGACGACGGCGAGTTGCGTGCGGCCGGAGAAGACGACCTGGGCGATACCGAGCCGCTGCTTCGCGGACAGCACCTCCTGGAAAACCGCGTACGGCTTCTGGGCGACGCGGCCGTCCGGGACGAGGTAGTAGCTCCGGCCGCTGAAGAAGACCGGCTCGAGGTCTTCCGGCCGGATGAAGGTGTCGATGCCGATCGTCTTCTCATTTTCCGTACGGAGGTTTTCGATCTCTTCCGGCTCGACCGTGACGTACTGCCCTTTGGCGAACTCGTAGGCGGAGACGATCTCGTCATTCGACACTTCGCCGTGGATCGGGCAGACTTTCTTGTAGCGGATGCGGCTGTTGCACTTCTTATGCAGCATGTGGAAACCGATTTTGCCGCCGCCGCTGACGGTCACGCCATATGCTTTGACCGGAACGGCGATCAGGTTGAACTTGAGGAATCCTTCCCAACTGGGTCGCGAAGGCATAGCGCAAGCCTCCTCCCCGGTTGCGAGGTGGGTTTGTGTGGTCGAATAAGTCTCTCGACGTCAGACCGAACATCCGACAAAATCGCAAACCCGATACCGGGCGGGCGGCGCGACAGGCGCAACGTCCCACTGAAGATGAAGTGTGGCTTTCAGCTCTCAACGGTTTTAACGGTTAGGCAGTCTCTGCGGCCCCAGCTGCCGGAAAAAAAAAGATCCGCTTAGACGGAAAGTCCTGCGATTCAACGACCGGCGCTCATTGAGCTAGGTCCGCCCCCGGCCAGACCAGATTGTTGAACCGATCCACCGGCTCGCGCGCCGTCCAGGCGACGCCGCGCAACAGCAGGACGCGGAACAGCGGGTCGTCGAACGTCCACGAATAGTGGCCGGGGACCGAGACGAAGACACGGCCTTTCGCGTGTTCTACCGTCCAGAACAGCGGCCGCGGTTCCTTGTCCTCGACGGCTGAGGCGACGACGCGGTTGGGCGGCAAGTCGCCGGTCAGCATCCAGTAGCTCTCGTCCACCAGGTGCAGCTTGTCGAAGTTGCGGGCGATCGGGTGGGTAGCGTCCTTGTGGAAGTTCAGGTCGAGCGGGCCGTGGCGGTATTTGATGTTGCCGCCGCGCGACGCCAGGCCGATCCGGCGGGCGAAACCGGGGGCGTCGTTGCGGCCGTCGACGGCCCAGTGGATGTATGTCAGCCCGCCGCCGCGTTCCAGGAAGGCGTCGATGTCGGTCGCGCGCTCGGGCGTCCAGTCGCCGTGCTGGTAGAAGATGATCGCGTCGGCCTTCTGAAATTCGTCGCGCTCGGGCCATTCCCACGCGGTCATGACCTCGACCTTGTCGGCCATGCCGAACAGCGGGGCCCACGCCTTCTGCCAGGCGGGGTAATCGTGTTCGCCTTTGCCGTGGTCCTTCTTGCCGGCGACGAGAACGAGCCGCAGCGGCTTCGTCGGCGGTAACGGATTCGGCGCGCCGGCGAGGACGGCGTTGACCTCGGCGGCGGTGCGCGGTTTGGGCCGCGGGCCGGCGTAGTCGCGCGGCATCGCCGTCGGCGGCAGCGGGTCGGCGGCCAACGCGAGGCTGTTTGCGACGAGGACGATGGCCACGACGAGGGACAGCGGACGCATGGCAAGCTCCGGGGAAAAGTTCGGCTGTGGATTGTCGCACCGTCCGCCGCGGCGGTCAACGTGGCGCGAAAGCGATTGCTCCGAATCAAGGCATGGGTACAATCGATCTTGCGAACTCGTATGCCCGCCTGGTGACGTTGTCGCTTGCAGAAACCTCTTGGACCAATGACCGGAGACGTGATGCGCGCGACGATTGCCGCCGCCGTCCTCTTGGGAGCCTCGCAGGCGATCGCGGCGGAGCCGACCGCGGGCCACCTGGAGAGCCAATTCCGCGACACCGTCCGGCCCTTTCTGCGGACTTACTGTTTTGAATGCCACGACAAGCAAAAGCACAAAGGCGATCTCGACCTGAGTGCGTACACGACCGTCGACGCGATCGCCAAAGACTTTCGGCGTTGGAAGACGGTCCTTGAACAACTCACGGCGGGGAACATGCCGCCGGAGAAGGCGAAGGCACGTCCCAAGGCGGAAGAACATCGGCACGTCCTCGAATGGATCGCGGCCGTTCGCCGTTACGAAGGCACTCGGCACGCCGGCGATCCCGGGCCGGTCGTGGCCCGCCGGCTGAGCAATGCCGAATACGACTACACGATCCGCGACCTGACCGGCGTCGACGTCCGACCCGCCCGCGAGTTTCCGGTCGACCCGGCCAACGAGGCCGGCTTCGACAATTCGGCCGAATCGCTCGCGATGTCGCCGGCGCTCGTCAAGAAGTACCTCGAAGGGGCGCGGCGTGTCGCGGAGCATCTCGTGCTCAAGCCGGACGGGTTGGACTTCGCGCCGCACGGCGTCGTCGCGGACACCGACCGCGACAAGTACTGCGTCCGCCGCATCATCGACTTTTACAATCGGCAGCCGACCGATTACGCCGACTACTTCCGAGCCGCGTGGCGGTTCCGCCATCGCGCCGCACTCGGCAAGGCGAACGCGACGCTCGCCGACATGGCCGCCGAGGCGAAAGTCAGCGCGAAGTATCTCGCGACGATCTGGGCGACGCTGACGGAAACGCCGGACGACGTCGGCCCGGTCGCCGCGCTCAAGGCGCTGTGGAACGAACTGCCGCCGGCGGACGCGAAAGAAGAACTCGTCCGGGCGGGCTGTGAGCGGCTGCGCGACTTCGTCGTCGGCCTCCGCAAACAGCTCGTCCCAGAGGTGAAAAACCTCCCCGCGCCCGGGATGCAAAACGGCTCGCAGCCGCTGGTCATGTGGAAGAACCGCGAAATGGCGGCCAACCGGATGCGATACGCGGGCGGCGCGCTCAAAGTGCGGCCCGGGGGAATCGACGCCGACTCGGCCGCGGGCAAGGCCCTCATGCCGCCGACCGAACCGGCCGACGTCGAAAAGTACGAGGCGACCTTCGCCCGCTTTTGCGAAGTCTTCCCGGATGCGTTCGTCGTCAAGGAACGCGCCCGGATCTACCTCGACCCGGAAAAAGAGAAGAGCCTCCGCGGGCGACTCTTAAGCGCCGGCTTCCACAGCATGACCGGCTACTTCCGCGACGACGGCCCGCTGTACCGACTGATCCTCGACGCCGACGGGCAGCGCGAACTCGACCGCCTCTGGCGCGAGTTCGACTTCATCGCGGACATCCCGACGCGCACCTACACGAGCTTCATCTGGTACGAGCGGGCCGAATCGCATTTCGCCCG
>DATJGQ010001064.1:0-3366 GCA_035494815.1 Gemmataceae bacterium | reverse complement strand
CGGGGTTGTTGTTGTAATTCCAAATGTTGAGCCCCTGAGCCGGGAAAGTCACGTTCCAGGCTCCGACAGGGTCGATGCCGACCGACACCCAACCGGCGTAGGCCCACGATGAGGTGACGCCGTTAAACAAATCGAGTGTCTGTTCGCCCATCAGGAGGGTGTTTGTGGTGCCGTCGGCAATGTCGGGGAGTGTCGTTTCGCTATTCTCGCCAAATATGTAGCGAGTACCGAGAGTCGTGTTCCGCCACCAGTTGTAGCGATTGACTCCCTGGGCCTGGGCGATGAAGTCGTAGTTGGTCTTAATGGCGGTGACGTTACCGGCGGTGCCGTCCGGGCTGTAGTGAACGCTGCCAGGCGTAATCGTCTTAACCCCGTTGTCGCTTGGGCAGAGGAGTGTTTTGATCTCGTTCGCCGCCAGAGCCGCGTTGCCGCTCGCGATGGCGTCCGGACTGGACAACGCCGAGCCCGGGGAGAGCGGGTAGCCAAAGACGGCGCTGCCGAGGAAGTTGCCGGTGGCCGCCTTCAGGTTGAACTTCGAGTACAGGGCACCTTGTTCGATGTACGGGAGCACATAGAGCAGGCCGTGATGGTTCAGGAGGATCGGGTCGGAGTTATAGGTCGCGATGACCGCCCCCTGTGTGTTTCCGAGACTCTTGCGGCCTGGTGGCAGCTTACCGTTTGCGTCGTGGTAATTGTGGCAGGCCAGGCCGAGCTGCTTGAGGTTGTTCTGGCAGCTCATGCGCGCGGCCGCTTCACGGACTTTTTGCACGGCCGGCAGCAGCAGGCCGATCAGCACCGCGATGATCGCGATCACCACCAACAGCTCGATCAGCGTGAAGGCACGGCGGGCCCGGCACGCAGGCGCACGGTAATGGAGGGTCATGGCGTCCACCTCACAAGGAGGGCGAGAAAACGGATCGCAGAGGCTGACCGGCCGTTGGCCTGACGCCCCTGTCGCGACGCTCAATGCCAGTCTGGACGATACGGCGAGTGGAGAGCATCCGGCAGTTCACCCGAGTGGCGACGCGATGTCAAGGATCGACATGTAAAAAATGTGAAGATTCGCCGCCCGCGCATTGAAAACCGATCAGCCATCGAACCTTCACGGCGGAAAATCGTTCTGAGCCCGTTTCCGGCTTGGACATCGCGCCGTGCGCGCAGCTATAGTTGAAAAATCCGCCGGCCGCCGAGAGACCCCGGGGTGGGGTGGCTCGACCGCGGAGTCGTCGCCCGTCTCGCCGGCGCGGATCCCTTTTCTGACTCGAGGCGATCATGCCCAAGACCCATAAGCCATTCCGTCGTTCCGCTTTGCGCCTGACCAATCTGGAAGACCGGCTCGCGCCGGCGAGCTTCAACATCGCGGCCGGGGACATCGCCGCGTTGCGCGCCGCGATCATCACGTCGAATAACAACAACCAGCCGGATGTTATCAACCTAGCCGCGGGCGGCGTTTATACCTTCTCCGACGTGGCGGACCCGATCGACGGCGGCAACGCCCTGCCGACCATTCAGACCGACACGAATAACATCGTTAACACGCTTACGATTAACGGCAACGGCGCGAACCTGGTGCGGTCCGGCGTCGCCGGGACACCGTTCTTCCGTTTCGTCCGGGAGAACCTCTCGGCCGCGCTGCAACCGCCCCCGACGCTGACCATCAATAACGTCACCTTCGTCAACGGCCGGATCGACCCGTCCACGACACAGCTCGGCGGGGCCGTATTGCTGGCGGGCGGCAACATGACGCTGACGGACTGCACGTTTAGCGGCAACCAGGCGCCCAACGGCGGCGCGATCGGCGCCAATCAGGTAACCACGTCACCGCGGCCGCTGACCATTACCCGAGGCATTTTCACCCAAAATGCCGCCACTGCGGGCAACGGCGCCGGGGCCGGCGGGGCGATCTACAACGTCAGCTCTTCGGTGCTCGGCATCACTGACAGTACCTTCACCGGCAATACCTCTGCCGCCGAGGGCGGGGCGATCCGCGTCCAGACCTCGAGTACGGTGACGACGATCAGTGGTAGCACGTTTACCACGAACACAGCCAACGGCGGCAACGGCGGCGGGGCCGTCTTCATCCAGGGAACCACGTTCATTGCCGACACGACCATGACCGGTAATATCTCAGCCGTCGGCGGCGGCGGCCTGTGGAACCAGGGGACCCTCACCGTTAGCGGCAGCAACATCAGCAATAACCTGGCCAATTCGAGCACCGCATCGGGCGGCGGAATCTTCGTCCAGGGCGATTTCACGCTGACGAACAGTACGATCGTCGGCAACCGGGCCGGCAGCGGCGGCGGCGTCGCTTACGCACTCGGCGGCAACCAGGCGGCGATCACTTCCAGCACCATCACCGACAACCGCGTGTACTTCCCACTCGCCTCGGGCGGCGGCCTGCAAATCGGCGGTCAGAACCTTCAGCTCGGCAACTCCGTCATTGCTAGTAATGTCTTCGAGGCGACCGTCTCCAGCGGCACCGGCCCGGACGTCTCCGGCACGGTCGCCTCGCTCGGTTACAACCTGATCGGCAACGGGTCCGGAGCGACCATCACCGGCGTCACGACCGGCAACATGATCGGCACGACGGGCGCGCCGATCGACCCGAAGCTCGCCCCGCTGGCGAATAACGGCGGCCGGACGCAGACGCGGCTGCCCCTCGCGAGCAGCCCGCTGATCAACGCCGGCGACCCGTCGTTCGCGTCGCCGCCGGGGCCGACCACCGATGAGCGCGGCAGCGGCTACGCCCGCGTTCAATTCGGCCGAATCGACATCGGTGCGACCGAGGCCCAAGGCGCCCGCGTCGCGTCGGTCGTCACGAACGGCGGGGCGACGCAGCGGTCGCGCGTGACCGATCTGACCATTAACTTCAACTCCGTCGTCACCCTGCCGGCGAATCCGGCGAGCGCCTTCTCGCTGGTGAACACGACGGTCGGGCCGAACGCCGTCGTGACGTTGTCCGTCGACCTGTCGGGCAGCACGCCGACGCAGACGGTCGCCAAGTTGTCGTGGGCGGGGACAGGCCCGGTGACCGAGTTCGGCTCTCTCATCGACGGCAACTACACGCTGACCATCCTGGGAAGTCAGATCACCGGCGAGGGCGGCATGCAACTCGACGGCAACGGCGACGGTACGCCGGGCGGCGACAACGTCTCGACCTTCTACCGCCTCTACGGGGACGTGGACGGGAACAAGACGGTCAACGGCACGGACCTGGGTACCTTCCGGACCGCGTTCGGCACCACGTCGGCCGACGCGGGTTACGTGGCGGCGCTCGACTGGAACAACGACGGCGTGATCAACGGCACCGACCTCGGCCAGTTCCGCAGCCGCTTCGGCGTCATCCTGCCGTAAGGATTGCCGCCG
>DATJGQ010001063.1:0-3969 GCA_035494815.1 Gemmataceae bacterium | reverse complement strand
AACGCGCCGCCGGCGCCAAAGCCGGCGTCGGGCCGGCCGGCGGCGGTGATCCGCACCACCGCGGCGGACCCGCCGGTCGGGTCAGCCGGTAGCGTGACGTTCCCGGCCACCAGGATGCTGCCATCGGACTGGATCGCGACCGCCCGACCGCCGGCCAGGATCGTGTGACTGATCGGCGCCCCGACGATCCCACTGCCGCCGAAGGAGGTGTCGAGCTGGCCGGCGGTGGTGAGCCGGGTGGCGAAGAACCGGGGCAAGTTGCCGCCGCTGCCGCCGCCGACATCGCCGACCCCGGTCAGGACGGCTTTGCCGTCGGCCCCGATCGCGATGTCGCTGACGCTCCCGAGGATTGATGCCGGGAACGTCCGAAAACCGCCCACGCCGTAGCCGGAATCGATTGTCCCGTTCGCATTGAGCCGGACGACGCCGGGCCGGGAGGTGTACGGGTCCGACGGGTTAAGGACGGATCCGCCGACAAGCACCTTGTTGTCGGCCTGGATGGCAACGGCGTCGATCTGGACGAAGTCGGCGATGCGGAGCTTGCCGCCCTGGCCGAAAGTCGCGTCGTAATGGCCACCGGAATCGAACCGGGCCACGACCGCGTCGTTGATCGCGACCACGGTCCTTCCGTTGCGGCTGTCGATGCCATGTTCGCCACTCCCGTTCAATAACGTGCCGGCGGCGTCCCTCCCGAGCTGGGTCGTGCCTCCGGTCCCGAACGTCGGGTCCAAGTCCCCGGCGCTGAATAGCCGCCGGTCCTCCAGGCGTTCGATACCGCACGATTGGGGTCTGCCGGTCGCATCGCGACCGAGCCGAGGCATAGCGCTACCACCGCGATATCGTATCTTCCGCCACATGGCATTCCTCGTGTGCAGAGTTAGGAGGCACTTGCGAATTGACGACAGCGCGTTTCCGCTGCCGGGGCAAGTTCATGCCAACTATGAACGAGGAAAATGGATTGGTTAGAGCCCCAATCGGGGCTGCTGCACGTCACCGAACCGACGCGCCGGGCAAGCCCGCGGCTATGTAAACCGGGACACATGTTCGCCCAACTGTGGTGGCGGGGATGATATGACGGCGCACTGCCTACCATTTCCCGTCATGCGGGATGCCCGGGAGCCGGTCGAGGAGGTGTGCGGTCTCTGCGGCCGGTCGGTGCCGAATCGGCTGATCACGCTCCATCATCTCAAGCCGAAACAGAAGGGGGGCAAGGCGGAGGACCGGACGCCGCTCTGTCGGCCGTGCCACAAGCAGCTTCATGCGACCTACTCGAACACGGATCTGGCGCGGGTCTACCCGACGCTCGATGCCCTCCGGAAGGCGCCCGAGCTTCAGCCATTCCTGAAGTGGATTCGAAAGCAGAAGGCCGACCGCAACTTCCGCACGATCATGTCGAACGACCACCCGCGTCGTGGGCGGCGACGGTAGCGATGGGATGCCCGTCTGCGGAAGTCCGGGCGACGCAGGCATCGCCCCTACGCACCTGATACGGCGTAACTGGCCCCAGGCGACGCCCCTACCTCGCCCGAAGCGGGCTCAACCGCAAAAAGTGGGCGCAAAAAAAAGCCGTCCCGGGCAAGGACGGCTTCGAATGGGGCTGTTGAAAGGTCCATCGGGTTGTGGGAGGAATGGACCCTTCACATCGGGGGAAGAATGGCTTTTTAGTGTCTGACGTCACTGTCTTGCACGACTCATCCAAGCTCTCACTCACACGCGTCACGCAGGGCCGCGGCGTCAGACAGGAAACCCTTAACAACCGGTGTGCCACGTTATTGGCACGTCACTCTGCCTGCCCACCACATTTCCACAATCCACGCACAATCCCAAGTTTATGCACGATCGGGTGGCACCCCATCGAAATTCCTGATTCGCGGAACGCGGGTTGGAGATCGCCGTTTTGTCGGGGCGTGTCGCACCGAGGCACGTCAAATCCGGGTGTGCTGTCGCAGTTGGTCCCCTCGCCTGATTGCCTTAGAATCCCGGCCTTCTGGAGGTGCAATGCGCATTCTGGTCACCGGCGCGGCCGGGTTTGTCGGGTCCAATCTGGCAAAGCGTCTGGCGGCCGACGGGCACGAGACCGTCGCCTTGGACGACTTCTCCTCCGCCAGCTGGGTCAACTTGGTTGACTTCCCCGGCGACGTGCTCACGTGTGATGTATCTTCCAATGTCGATGTGCTAACGTCCGCCAAGCCGTTCGACGTCATTTTCCACCAGGGGTCGATCACCGACACGACCGTCCTCGACCAGCGCAAGATGATGCACAACAACGTCGAGGGCTTCCGCAAGATCCTCGACTTGGCGGCGGGGTGGGGGAGCCGGGTGGTATGGGCCAGCAGCGCCGCAACTTACGGGCGGGGACCCGCCCCCATGCGGGAATCGCAAAAGGCCGAGCCGCTCAACGTTTACGGCTACTCTAAGCTGGCGATGGAGCGGTTGGCCGAGCGGTCCCGGCCATACCTGCGGCAGCCGGTCGTTGCCCTCCGCTATTTCAACGTCTACGGCCCCGGCGAGCAGCACAAGGGCAAGTTCGCCAGCATGATCCACCAGCTCGCCAAACAGATGCGGGCCGGCAAGCGCCCGCGCATCTTCACGGACGGCACCCAGAAGCGCGATTTCGTGTACATCGACGACGTCCTCCAGGCCAACCTCAAGGCGATGGCCTGCCCGACGTCCGGCGTCTTCAACGTCGGCAGCGGGGCGGCGGGGTCGTTCAACGACATCGTCGAGCAGCTCAACCGCGTCCTCAAAACCGACCTCCAGCCCGACTACTTCGAAAACCCCTACGACTTCTTCCAAACCTGGACCGAAGCCGACCTGACCCAGTCGAGAAAGGTCCTAGGCTACGCCCCCGCTTACGACCTGAAACGCGGCATCGACGCCTACGACGCCTCCGGCACGCTCGGCGCATAGCCGCACGATCGCTTCCCCGCCCCCGGCACCGTACACTTGATTAGACCCGGGTTGAACGCCAAGACGCCAAGACGCCAAGAAAGACCGCCAAGTAAAGGCAATAGCGTCGGGTAGGGTCTGCAGCGGACGCGTGTCCTGAGGTTCGACGAAACGCGTCTGCTGAAAGCGCAGCCCACCCGAAGCGACCCAATTCATCCTGCATTTCCTTGGCGGTCCTACCTTGGCGTCTTGGCGTCTTGGCGTTCAATTCGAATCCAGAGCGAAACGCGTCCGCCTGACCCCGCTCCCATGCGCTGGTTCATCTCCATCCGCTACTTCCTCTCCCACAAGCGGCAGTCGCTGATCTGCATTGCCGGGGTGACGATCAGCGTGACGATGTTCCTCGCGATGACGGCGCTGATGAAGGGGCTGACCGACAAGTTCATCATCGAGACGGTCGAGTCGTCCGGGCACATCACGATCAAGGACGAGCCGCGGGAGACCAGGACCGCGATCCTTGAGACCGCCTACACTGACCCCAACGCGCTCCTGGCGCTGCAGGGCGTCAAGCCGCGCGAGACCGTCAAGAAGATCCGCAACGCCGGCGGGCTCATGGCCAAGCTCGACCACATGCCCGGGATCCTCGCATCGGCGCCGATCGTCAACGGCGCGGCCATCGCCACCTACGGCACGAAGACGATCAACGTCACCATCATGGGCGTCGAGCCCGAGCGGCAGTTGCAGGTGACGACGATCGGCAAGGACGTGATCGCCGGCAGCTTCGCGCGGCTGCGGACGACCGCCGACGGCGTCGTGCTCGGCCGCGGCGTCGCCGACGTGATCGGCGCCGACCTCGACGACACGATCTCCCTCTCCAGCTCCACCGGCGGGCGCACCACCGCCCGCATCGTCGGCATCTTCCAGACCGGCGTGACCCCCGTCGATTACTCCCGCGCCTACATGCTGATCAACAGCGCCCAGACCCTGCTGGACAAGAAGAACATCGTCAACGAGATCATCATCCGCACCGACGACTACAACAACGCCGAGCCCGTCGCCCACCAGATCGAGCAGATCTCC
>DATJGQ010001062.1:0-2442 GCA_035494815.1 Gemmataceae bacterium | reverse complement strand
AGAAGTCCGGCTTCGCGTAATCCGCTTCGAGGTAATAGACGAACGCCGGCCCGCCCTTGCTGTTGAGGTCGCGGAGCCGCAGGAGGTACTCGCCGTCGGCCGACGGAGTGAACGTGAGCAGCGCGTCCTTGCCGGTCGTGGGGTCGTCGTCGTTGGCGGCGAGGATGCGGCCCTTGTCGTCGAGCACTTCCAGAATCGAATCGAGCGCCGACTGGAGCGGCGTACCGAATCGACGCGCCTTGACCTCGAATCGGACTGCTTTCCCTTTCTCGCCCTTGAACCGGAAGTAATCGAGATCCCGCGGCTTGCCGATCCGGCCATTGACGCCGCAGGGCAGATTCAGGCGTTGCGCCTGGGCCGGCGTGTCGTTCGGCTCCGCCTCGGTGACTTGTGGTAGGGAACTGACGACGAACGCGACGAGGTTCGACGACTCGGCGTTGATCGGCAGGGCGACTGATCGCAGACCTATCTCGCTCGGCACCGGGAACGGCACCGCCGGCATCGACCCCGCCGGGCTGATCGGCTCGACGGTCAGCGCCTGGCCCGGGTTGCCGGCCATCGGAAAAGTGTGGGCCGTGTAGGGCTTCGTCGTCGCGAGCAGCGCGTACGCCCAGCGGGCGTCGCCGTCGTATTTGGCGTCGCGGACCTGAATGAAATAGTCTCCCGCCGTCGGGGCGGTGTATGTCAACAGCGGGTCGGCGAAGAAGTAGTCGTCGTTGACGGCCAATTCACGGCCCTGGGCGTCGACGAGCGTCAGGAGCGGGTCGAGGTGCTTTTGCAGGTCGTGGATCTTGTCCTGCAGCCGGGCGCCGTAGACTTCGGCGGTGAGTGTTTGTCCGGTGTCGAGATGCACTTTATAGGTGTCGACGTCCTCGACAGCTTCGATCCGTCCGCTGGCGACGCCCGGCACGGGCAGCGGCGTCGCGGTGGCGATCGTATTGTTATTCGTCGTCTCGACGATGACGGGATCGGCCACAACGACGAGCTGCCCCACAGTCGAAAGCCCGAGCGGCGAGACGAGTCGAAACTCGCGCGGCCCGAGTGTGGCGTCGGCGGCGACCGTCATTTTGAGTTTCGCGGAACCGATACGGGCTTTCGCGTCTTTTGGCGGCGGGCCGGGTATGACTTCCGCAGTCAGGCCGGCGCCTGCGAAGAGGACGGATGCGACGCCGCTGAAATTCATTTGGCCTTCGACGGTCACTTCGGCGGTCGTTCCGCGCTGCACTGCAACGGGGGTGCAGTGGGTGACCATGGGGAAGGGCGTCTGGGCGCGCGAGGAAGTGATAAAGGTAGTCGGGCAGAGGGCACAGAAAAGCCAAGCCCATGCGGATCGTCGCATAAATCATCGCCCCTTCCAAGAGCCCGTGTCTTGACGGTGATGGCGAAGGGCCACGATGACCGCAATGCCGCCGCCCAGCCGGTAGACCAGCAAGTACGGAAGTTTCTTGAACCGGCGAAAGCGATAATTGTCGTCGTCTTGTACGAGAGGCCAAAGTTCCGGCCATGCCCGAATGTCGGTGACTGCCTGCACGAATTCGTGTTCGAACCGTAAAGCCGCGGCAGATCCGCTGGCCCACTGTCGAGCATACTCGGCCAAGTACTCCGCGCGGGCGACCGGCAGAACAATCTGATCAGCCATGACCGTTGAATTGCCGGCGGGCCTCCGCGATCACCTCATCGACCGTCATGCCTTGCACTTTCCCGGACTGGTACTCCTCCCACCGTCGGTCGAGTTCGGCCCGGAACTCCTGGTGCGTCATGCCCTCCGGGATGGGCGAAATCGTCGCCTCCAGGTCGTCGATCAACTCACACCGTTCCTCAACCGACAGCGCCTTCGCCAGTTCAAGAACGTCGGCTTTGGTGACCGGCTTCGTCGGCGTCATGTTCGAATCCTCCGCGGTAGTCGCCATTCTACTTCTTCATTGCCGGTTCCGGAAGCTTGGCCCCGGCGAGAAGCTGAGCGACGGCGTCCGGGTCCGTCACAATCGGCCATAGCGTCGCCCCGTCGAGCGGCTGGCCGGCGACGCGCCATTTGCCGCGATCGGACCAGCCTTCGCTGCCCGCGACGTAGCCCTCCGGCGTCAATGCGAGCCATTCGGGGACTTCGCCGGCACCGGGCACGGCCAGGATCGTCACAAGGAGTTTGCCCGTCGCCGGGTCGTAGAGGCGGACCAGGCCGTCGAAGCTGCCGGCGGCGGCCTGTTTGCCGTCGGGTCGTAGCGCCACGGCGTAGACGAGCGAGCCGACTTGCACGGTCCGCAGCGACTGGCCGTTTGAGCCGTTCCAGAATCGCAGCGTCTTGTCGGCCCCGGCGGACGCGACCAGTTTGCCGTCGTGGCTGACGCACAGCTCGTGCACGGCGACGTCGTGCCCTGTGACGCGTCTGGTGCGCTCGCCCGTCGTCGCGTTCCACCAGTAGAGCTGACTTTCAAATCCGGACGA
>DATJGQ010001061.1:0-2373 GCA_035494815.1 Gemmataceae bacterium | reverse complement strand
CTAACCCCGGCAAGGCCGCTCATGTCCCGGAGACTCAGCCTATGCGCCGTCTCGTCTTCATGATGCTTGTTGTGCCCTTCATCGCGACGGCTGTTTTCGCGCAGCCCGCACACGACATTTACCTGTCGCGCGTCAGCCTGGCCGCCAATCAGCTCTTCTCACGCGTCGAGCAGCTTCGAAGTGTCCTCGCGAGCCTCCGCGCCGCGCCGCAGCAAGCCGGCCCCCTGCAGGCGCTCATCCGCCGCGCCGACGGCTATTACGAAGACACGCTCGCCTTCGCCCGGATGCTCCAACGCAGCCCCGGTCGCGAGCAGGTCGAGCGCGAGTATCGCCGCATCGATCGCACCGGCGATGACGTCACCCGCCAGACGCGTGACCTGGCCCGTCTCCTTCAGAGCGGTGCGCTGTATGAGGCCGCTTCGCGCATCGAGCACGCCGATCAAATCCTGGCCGCGGCGGTCGCCAGCGGCGGCGGAAATCTCCCCGGTGGCCACCTCGCGCGGGTCACCCGCTCCCTCGACACGCAGGCCGAGGAACTGCTCCGCGAGGTCCGCGAATCGGTGCGCAACGACGCGCTGGGCCGGGCGCTCGACCGGGACGTCCGCACGTTCAATGCCGCCGTCGACCGCTTCCGCCGGGCCGCCGAAGCGGGCGGTCCGCCCGCCAACCTGCAGCCCGCCTACGAACCCCTCGGCCGGGCGTGGGCCGCGGTCCTGCAAACCCTCTCCGCGTATCCGGACGCCTGGAACATCGCCGCCGTTCGTCGCCAGGCCGGCCAGGTGAACAGTCTCGTCGCGGTCATCAACCAGGCGGTGAACGGTGGCACGCCGCTTCCGCCCCTGCCCGGACCGCCGGTGCCGAATCCCGGCCCGCTGCCGCCCGGCCAGCCCCCGCCGAGCCGCGCGACTTACGCGATCGGCGCCGACCAGCTCGGCGGCCCGCACGTCCGCGTCTTTCACAGCCCGCGCCGCGAAGACTTTCAGGACTTCATGGCCTACCACCCCGATTTCCGCGGCGGCGTCCGCGTGGCCGTCGGCGACATTGACGGCGACGGCGTCTCGGACATCATCACCGCCCCCGGCCCCGGCATGCCTTCGCTGGTGCGGGTGTTCAACGGCCGCGACCTGAGTCTGATGCGCGAGTTCTACGCGTTTGACGGCCAATACGACCGCGGCGTCTGGGTCGCGGCCGCCGACCTGCGCCGCGACGGCCGCGCCGAGATCATCTGCGGGGCGGACGAGGGCGGGTTGCCCGTCGTCCGCGTCTTCGACGGCGCGACCGGCCAACGGCTGACCGAGTTCGCTGCCTACGAGGGGCAGTTCCGCGGCGGGGTCCGGGTCGCCGTCGGCGACGTCAACGGCGACGGCTCGCCCGACATCATCACCGCCCCCGGCCCGGGTCGTCCCGCCCTCGTCCGCGTTTTCGACGGCCGCAATCCCCGGGCGAGCGTCCTGTCGCAATTCGACGCCTACGAGTTGGCGTTCGTCGGCGGCGCGTTCGTTTCCGCGGCCGACTTCACCGGCGACGGCCGTGCGGAAGTGGTGACCGGGGCGGGCGTCAACGGCGGCCCGCACGTGCGGGTGTTCGACGGCCTGCGGGGCCAGCCGTTGTTCGATCTTTTCGCCTACGACAAGGCCTTCCGCGGCGGCGCCCGCGTCGCCTGCCGCGACGTGAACCGCGACGGCGTCCCGGACATCATCACCGCCCCGGGCCCAAACCTGCCGGCCGTGATCCGCATCTTCAACGGCCGCGGCGGTCAGTTGCTGCAGGAGTTTATGGCGTACGAGCCGCAAGTCCTCGGCGGGGCGTTCGTCGGCTGCCGGTGATCATCGGACTATGCACAGCCAACGTGGGCGGTGATTGAACGGAAAATGACCGGAACTGAGGATTTGAGCTCGGCGGACGACATGCCGGATGGGTCCGGATCGAGACGGAAAAAAAGGACGGGGAACATTCAAGGATTGACCACCATCCCTGAAATGTCCCCCATTCCCTCCCACAGCTGCGAGCGACCGGTTATTCCGTGACGGGGTAGCCACGGAACCGTCGCCGCAGTGCCAGCAGGCCGACTGGCAGTTCGCTTGTCAGCATCACGACGGCTGACAGCTTGGACTGGGATGTCAGGCCGCGGCGAGACGCCGGCGTCGCCAGCGATACCCCGCCATCGTCAGTGCACCGCAACCGAGCAGCAACACCGACGGCGGCGCCGGGACCGGCTGCGCAACCTGGCCGTTGGCGAGGAAAAACGTGTCGTTGCCGTCGTTGGCGTTGTTCATGATGCCGACGTCGAGGCCGAACCGGTTGGTTCCGGTCGTGAAGTCGGATGCGAGCAGGCCCGTGACGTTGAAGATATAGCCGCTCGTCCCTTGCCCA
>DATJGQ010001060.1:0-3814 GCA_035494815.1 Gemmataceae bacterium | reverse complement strand
ACATGCCCACGCAAAGCCGTGGGCATGGCACCCGATGGGAAGTCTCGGGTCGCGGCGTCACGGGCTCATATAACACGCCTCAGTTACACACCGACTCGGAACCGCCATCATGCCCCCCGCGCGCCTCAGCCACGCCGACCTGCTGCAGCTGCAGCGTTGGAATACCCCCACCATCTACAACGGGTGGGAACAGATTACGCGGCACGACATCGCCAGCGCCGCCTTCAACCACGAGGAAGTGCGCGACTTCATGCCGCAGATGGGGCCGGTCGTCGGGTATGCCGTGACGCTCGTGATCCAGCCGAGCCACAAGGCCCACAAGAACCCCGCGAACATCGCCGGGTATCGGCGGTACGTCGCCGAGCAGCCGGGGCCGAAGATTGTCGTCATCCAGGATCTCGACAAGCCTGAGGTGCTCGGCTCGTTTTGGGGCGAGGTGAATTCGAGCGTGCACCGGGCTCTCGGTTGCGTCGGTACGATCACGGACGGCGCGATCCGCGACGTGGACGAGATGACGGCCGCCGGGTTCAAGGCGATCGCCCGGCGGTTGTGTGTCGGTCATGCCTTCGCCGCGCCCGTGCGGTGGGACAGTGACGTGCAAGTCTTCGGCCAGACGATCCGCCCCGGCCAGCTGATCCACGCCGACAAGCACGGTTTCCTTGCGATCCCGCCGGAAGACGAGCCCGCGCTGCTCGAAGCCGCCCGGTTCATGGACGCTAACGAGTGCAACACGATCATCGCCGCGGCGAAAGGATCGGCGGCGCGACCGGTGGATGAGTTACTGAAAGCGCTCGAACGGGCCGGTACGGAATTCCGCGCTGCGGCGAAGGCGAAGTTCGGCCGCGCGGGCGAGCACTGAGAGGTCGCGTCGATGAACGCCGGCTGGTACCGCTGGGCGGTCGTGGCCATGCTCTGGCTGGTCTGCCTGTTCAACTACGCCGACCGGCAGGCGATCACCGCCGTCTTCAAACCGATCCAGGCCGAAATGCAATTGGACGACGTCCAGGTCGGCGTCGTCGGCGGCGCGTTCATGTGGGTCTACTCCGCGGCCCTGCCGCTCGCCGGCCTGATCGGCGACCGGGTGAACCGCAAGCTCCTCATCCTCGGCGGTCTCGTCTTTTGGTCGGCCATTACGCTCGCGACGGCTTGGGCTCAGACGTATTGGCAACTCGTGCTGTTTCGCGCCCTCGAAGGGCTCGGCGAGGCGTTCTACTTTCCGGCGTCGATGTCGTTGATCGGCGACTACCACGGCCCGGAGACGCGGTCGCGGGCGATGGGGTTTCACCAGTCCAGTGTCTACGCGGGCACGATCCTCGGCAGCACGGTGGCGGGATTCTTCGGGCAACACTACGGCTGGCGGTCGGGCTTCTACCTCTTCGGCGGTCTCGGCGTTCTGTTAGCCGTCGCGCTCGCGGCCGCCCTCCGGGAGCCGATCCGCGAGACCTCGGACGTTTCCGAAGCACCCTCCTTCGATTTCGCGGAGATCGCTGCGGCGATCGGTGAAGTCGTGCGGAACCGCGCCGTCTGGCTGCTCGTGGCCGTATTCATCGGCGCGAACTTCGTCGCCGCCGTGATCCTCGTCTGGTTCCCGACCTTTTTGGGCCGCAAGTTCGACTTGGACCTGGCGTCGTCCGGGCTGAATGCGACGATCTGGTTGCAAACCGCATCGATCCCGGGCGTTTTCGTCGGCGGCTGGCTGGCGGACCGCTGGTCATGGCTCCGGGGCGGGCGAATGATCGTGCAGGCGACCGGCCTGTTGGTCGGGGCGCCGCTCATCTTCGTAATCGGTTGGGCCACATCCTTCCCGGTCGTTCTTCTCGCGATGTGTGGCCTCGGCTTCTTCAAGGGACTCTACGACGCCAGCCTGTGGGCCGGGCTCTTCGACGTCGTTCGTCCCGAGCGGCGGGCGACCGCACAGGGGTTGATGAACTCGATCGGCTGGCTCGGGGCCGGGACCGCGCCGGTGATCGTTGGTGCGGCTTCCGATCGCTACGGCATCAGCGCCTGCGTCAGCGCGACATCGATGGTGTACGTCTTGTCGGGCATGCTTTTGCTCATCGGCATCGCGCTGTTGCCGCGGTCCGTTCCGACTACCAAAGAAAAACTAGCCGCACGCGCGGAGGAGGTCGGACTTCCATGACTCGCATCATTACAGCCCTGGTCCTGCTCGCGATGCCGGCCGCGCTCCCCGCCGCCGACGCGACCATCGACCTGACGCGCGCGATCGTCCTCACCCCGCCGGCACTTGCCCTGCCGGAGCAGACCGCCGTCCGGATGCTGATCGAAGAAGTCGAGAAGCGGACGATGCTACGTTGGGAGCGCGTCCTCAAATGGTCGAACGACCCAAGGCCGGTCATCGTCGTCGGCCCGGTCGCCGCCGTGCGGCCGCTCCTCGCCGAGCGCGGCGTTGATCTGCCGAGTCAGCTTGTCGGCCGCGAAGGCTTTCGCATCGGCGTCGCCACCGGCAATCCCACGATCGTGTACGTCGCCGGCGACGACCCGCGCGGCACGCTCTTCGGCGTCGGCCGATTGCTGCGTGAACTGCGTCTCGAACGGCAACAGATCACGCTGCCGGCGGACTTCTCCCTCGCGTCGGCCCCGCGGACGCCGATTCGTGGGCATCAACTTGGGTACCGGCCCAAGACCAACTCCTACGACGGCTGGAACGTCGCCGAATGGGAACAGTACATCCGCGACCTCGCCGTTTTCGGGACGAACGCGATCGAACTGATCCCGCCGCGGTCGGACGACGCCGCCGACAGCCCGCACTTCCCGCTGCCGCCGTTGCGAATGATGACCGAGATGTCGCGGCTCGCCGATGCTTACGGGATGGACGTCTGGATCTGGTACCCGGCGATGGACCGCGACTACGCCGACCCGAAGACGGTCGAGTTCGCGCTGAAAGAGTGGGGCGACGTCTTCAAGGCGCTGCCGCGAGTCGACGCCGTCTTCGTCCCCGGCGGCGACCCCGGCCATACGAAGCCGAGCGTGCTGTTCGCCCTTCTGGAAAAGCAAACCGCGAACCTGCATAAGTACCACCCGAACGCGCAGATGTGGATGTCGCCGCAGAGCTTCAACAAGGTGTGGCTCGACGAGTTTTTCGGCCTGATGAAACAAGAACCGGCGTGGCTGTCGGGGATCGTTCATGGCCCGCAAGTCCGCATCGACTTGCCGGCCCTGCGGGCCGCGCTGCCGGCGAAGTATCCGATCCGCGACTACCCGGACATCACGCACAGCCGGCACTGCCAGTTCCCGGTGCCCGACTGGGACGTCGCGTTCGCGCTGACGCAGGGCCGAGAGGTATCGAACCCGCGGCCGACGCAGATGACGACGATATTCCACCGCGACCGGCCGCACACGGCCGGATTCATCACTTATTCCGAGGGCTGCCACGACGACGTCAACAAAGTGATCTGGAGCGCCCTCGGCTGGGACGTACGGGCGGACGTGACGCAGATCCTTCGCGGATATGCGCGCTACTTTATCGGACCGGCGCATGAGGAGGCGTTTGCCGACGGGCTGCTCGGGCTGGAGAAGGATTGGGTCGGGCCGGTGCTCGCAAATGACGGCATCGATGTGACGCTGGCGCTGTTTCAGCGGCTGGAAAAGTCGGCGACGCCGACGGTTAAGCGGAACTGGCGGTTTCAGCAGGCGCTGTACCGAGCGTATTACGATGCTTTCATCCGCGCGCGGCTCAAGCACGAAACCGACACGGCGAGGGACGCGCGCGGTCGGCTGGCCCTGGGCGTAGTCGGCGGCGCGCTAAATGTTCGCGGCGCGTCGCTTGAAGTAGTTAACGAAGCCGAAGGGATTC